>JBBQGR010000198.1:0-5440 GCA_038323185.1 Phycisphaerales bacterium
CGTCCTTCGCGCGGCTGGCGGGCCGCGTGCTCAAGCCCGCACTCCGGGCAGCGAGGGTTCGCGTCGTCAAGACCTCGCAGTTCATACCCGCAACCGCGGCAAGGAACCGCCGCGCGATCCCGCGGCAGCAGGAGCAGCATCGTTCCCACACCGAGGATGATCGCGGCCTCGCTCGCTAGGATCAGCTGAAACGCGATGCTTGGCCGCCCCCCCACGAGAAACCGGTGGAGCATCAGGTCGAGGTACGCCAGCACCGCCACGCCCGCCAGGCTCAGAATCAGCAGCGCAGCACCGGCCCACGTCCGGCGCTTGCGGAAGATCGCGAACCAGCAAAGTGCGGCGTACGCCGCGAGGAGCAGCATGGGGGTTGCCTCGGGAGCGAAAGTCTACAGTTGTTTCGAGCCGCGCCAGCAACAGGGCGCAGAGCACGAATGACTTTTCCTCGCGATTCTGGCCAAATCGGCCCGCAGATCGCCCAAGTTCCACGCATGAACCCCGGCCTGCGCCCCAAGCCTCGCGATGGGCAACCTCAGCGGCCAGCCTTGAAGAATGTTCGCAGCGATTCCAGCAGATCATCGCGCCCGCCGACCTTGCTCGTGATCAGTCTCGGGCCGAGCTCGTCGGCCGCGCCGCCGGGGAAGGCCTCGTTGAGCACGTTGATGAAGCTTCCGCTGCCGTAGGCACTCGCGACCTGGCAGTAGCCGAACATGTTGGACATCGGCAGCAGCTTTTCATCGATGAGCTTGACGCACACCTTGTTGTCGGCGTCGGAAGAGTTGTCGCCGTCGCTGAAGTGGAAGAGGTAGATGTTCCAGTCGGTGGGGTCGTAATGTTGGCGCAGCAGTTCTTCGCAGCACGTGAAGGCGGAGGAGATTCGCGTGCCGCCATCTTCCTTCACGCTGAAGAAGGTCTTCTTGTCGACCTCAGCCGCGCGAACGTCGTGGACGATGTAGCGGCTCTCGATCCCCTCGTAGTTGCGGCGCAGCCACGTGTCGATCCAGAAGGCCTCGAGCCGCACGAGCTCTTTCTGCTCATCGCCCATCGAGCCCGAAACGTCCATCATGTAGACGATCACGGCGTTGCTCTGGGGCTTCTTGACCTCGTTCCACGTTCTGAACCGCAGGTCGTTCTTGATCGGAATGATGACCGGGTTCTTCGGGTCGTATGTCCCCACCGCGAGCTGTCGCTTGAGCGCCTCGCGGTACGTGCGCTTGAAGCTCCGCAGGCTCGCGGGTCCGACGGGCCTGATGCCCGTGAACTTATCGCGGATGGTTGTGATCTTGTGCTGCCCGCGCGGCTTGATGCGCGGCAGGCTCAGCTCCTCGGCCAGAATGTCCGCGAGCTCCTCGAGCGAGACATCGACTTCAAGAATGTGCCGCCCTTCTTGCTCGCCGCCCTGCCCCTTGCCCTGCTGGCCGACGGACTGGCCCTCCTGTCCTTCGCCCATTCCGACGCCGCCAGAATTGTCGCCGTAGCGAAAGGTCGGGGTGTCGATGTCGTGCACGGGAATGGAAACGCTGCGCTTGCCCTCGCGGCCGATCAGCTCGCCGCGCGACAAGAAGCGTCGAAGGTCCTTGCGGATCGTCCCTCGGACGATCTGCCGGAAGCGTTGGTGGTCTTGTTCAATCTTGTTGACCATGTGACCCCGCGAGTCGACCCCGCACGTTGTCCGCACAACCCCCCCACAGGCTCAACACCACGCGTTCCCAACCCCTCCTTCATCGGTCAGAACCGGGCACCGTCAATATCCCTTACGAGTGCGCGACCGCCGCGGTTTTACCCAATCGCATCCGCGCGGCCGGATTCACGGCTCGCAATCGGCCGCTTCTCACGCCCACCCGCCCGCGCGAGCCACGCCAGCGAGATCAAGCCCACCGGAATCGCAACCAGGACCTCGGCGGCGCGATTGATGAGATCTGCCGCGAGACCGACGGGCGAGACCACCCCGCGCCCCGAGTCGGCAGTCGCGGGCACGATCCTCGCACCAACCCCAACCGCCCACTCGCGCAGCCCAAGACCATTGCCCAGCAAAGGCACAAGCACCGCGACCTGGCTCACCACAGCAAAGGTCAGAGACTCCGCCGGCGAGAGCCCCACTCCCAGCAGGCCGAAGGCCAGCGCGTACCGCGTCGCCCAGACACCGATGTCGCACACCCGGACCAGGATCGCGCTCGGGAATCGCCACTTTGCCGAAGCGCTCGCTCCGGCGCCGATCAGTACGCGCGTCGGGATCGTCGCGAGCAGCATCGCGGCGAACAAGACCGCGACGATCACGTGCTCGGCCCCGGCCCCCACTGCCGCGAAGACGATCGCAATCATCGCCACCAGCGCGAGGGCCGCCGCGCTCACGCCCATCGTCTGGACCAGCACCTTTGCGGTGGTCGTGACAGGAATGCCCTGCACTCGCGCGTGATACGCCGCGCGGCCAATCAAACCTGGCGCCAGTGGCAAGTAGTTGAGAAGCCACGCCCCGCCCACCAGCGCCGCCATCTCACGCAACCGCAGCGAACGACCCGGTGCCACGTGTGGCCGCGTCATCACCATTACCAGCGTTACGCTGCACGCATAGTTCAGCAGCGGCAGCATGAGCAGCCCCGCCACCATCCACCAGCGTTCGCGAAGAATGCCACGATCCCAGAGCGAACCAATCGTCTCATCGGAATCTGCGGCGGCTCCGTGCTGGAGCGCCACCGCCAGTGCGCCGATGAGCAGCACGCACCCGATCGCGCACGCGATCCACCGCGCCCATGCCGGCCGACGGCGCGCCGCATCAGCAGCCTCCGGCGGCCCGTTCATCGAACGGGGCCGCCGACGAAGATCGGGATCCCGATCTTGGCGTAGACGTCCACGCCAGCGTCCAATCGCCCCGCATGCAGGGCGGCAACGCGCGCGACGCGCGGATCAGCGTCTGTCATTGCCGCGGCAAGGGCCGCGTCGTCCTTAGCCACCACGCGCGACACGATCGCAACGATGCGGCACGCGGGATCGGCGTCGGCAACCATCACCGCATCAAGATCCTTCAGCGACGCGAGGGCCGGCACCTGCCCGGCGGGCGGGAGTGTTGCGATCGCGAGCTGTCGCACCGTCGGTGTCCATGCGGGATAGGCCGCGATCAACGCAGCCACGATCGCCCGCGCCTCCGCGTTGGCTGTGGGCTTGGGACCTTGCGAAACAAACGAGTGCTGCGGCGCAGCGGCCGGATCGGCAAACGCGTTCGGCGTAAACAGGCTTGTCCCCGCTTCCGCGGCACCCCCGGCAGGCGCGGCCTCGGGCTCGGTCACGTCCGACACGAGCACCCGCGCCGCGGCGATCAACGCCGCGAGCTCGCCCTCGCTCGCGTTCTGGTTCGATAGTCGTGCGGCAAGCTCGCTGCCCGTCATGCGAACCTCGGGCAGACTCTCACGCGCGAGCGTGTTCGACATTGCCTCGAGCGAGCCCGGCCCAGCCTCGCGCCGCGAGTCGGACTTGATCTCAAAGCCCTGCAGCACACGCCAGCGCAGTCGCGAAGGCTCACCAAGCCCGCGATCAATCAGGTGCCCCGCGAGGCCCATCTCCGGCCAGACGCGGATCGCAACACTTTCCTGCGGCTTCAGCCTCAGTCGCTGATCAAGGTCCACGACCTCACCCGTCGAGGCCGACTGCACCGATCGCGAGCCCAGCTCGATGCTGGGCGCGAGAAAGAGCCGCGTGTTGATCGGCCGCCCCGAGCCAAGGCTCAGCGCAATCGGCGAGAGGTTGCGCAGCGTCACCGTCATCATCACGCGGTCAAGGGCGCTGGCCGAGGGCGAATCGATCTCGACCTTGACGAGCTGGAATCGGCGCGGCGACTGGATCATTGAGTCAACCCAGGCCGGCACGCCCCGCGCCACCGAGGCAAGCTCGCTCGCGCCACCATCGCGCGTCGGTGCGACTCCACGCAGCGCCAAAGCGCGCGTCCAGGCCCAGGCGCCCAGCGGCGCAAGCGGATCAAGGATTCGTGCCGCGTCGTACGCGTTGACCGCGTCCTCGTTGCGTCCCATCAGTTCCAGTGCGCGGGCCTCGCACAAGCGATCCCACAAGAGCGGATCGGCGATCTGGCGCGAGCGCTCGAGCGCCGCGGGAGCATCACCCCCCGCGAGGGAGGCCCATGACTCGGTCCGCAGCCGCCGATCATCACCCTCTGCGAGCAGGAGCGCAATCTCTGAGAGGGTCTTCTGTGCCTCGCCAGTGTCGATGCCGCAGAGCGCCTGAAAGGCTGCCAGCTCGACGCGCAGACCGTTGATCGCGTCTCCCGCAGCCGCGTCCGACATGCCCTGCGGACGACGCGCCGGATCGAGCAGTGTCTCGATGCGTGACCCGGCAGTCAGGGCCATCTCTCCGACGCAGAGCGTGAGCGCGGGTACCTCAGCCTCGCCCTTTGAAAGCAAGAGCAGCGCACGCAACTGCTCGAACTGCGGCGAGAGGCGAACGTCCTCGAGTGCGACCGCAGAGAGCCCGTCGCCGTCTCGCCTCGACATGCGCATTACGCGATCGCGCTCGACCGCAAGCTGCTGCGCGAGCTCCTTGAGCACACCATCGGGCCCCTGCGCGTACCAGATCAGCACCTGGCCCTGGGCCACGAGGTTCGGATCGTCGGCATCGCCCGCGGCGGTCAGGATCCCCTGCGCGATGGTGTGGAACCGGCGCGCCTCTTCGTACGCGCCGCCCCGGGCAAGCTCATCGCGGATCAGCAGGTGCGCCTTGGGATCCAGCGGGTCGGCCAGGAGCAGGTTGACCATGAGCTCAAGGTGCCCGACGCGATCACGCTCGGCCCCGCCGCGCTGGACGAAGTACTGGAGCGCGAGCAGCGCCGCATCCTTATTGGTGCTGTCGAGCGTCGTCGCCTGCTTGAGGCGCTCGACGAACTCCTTGGACTCCCCGCGTTCACGGTGGAGCAGCGCGGCGTCGAGCGCCAGGCGGCTGCGCACCGAGGGATCCAGCCGCGCGCCGCGCTCGGAGACAAATGAGTTCAGCGCCTTGAGTCGATCCTCAACACTCTGGAGCGAAGAGAGCCGCGCACTGATGAATCGCAGCTGCGCCACCGTGTCGGCCGGGTCGAGCTCCACGATGCGCTGCGTCGCGTCCATGACCGAGGCGCTGTCGCCAGCGTTCCACGCCGCCTCCGCACGGCGACGAACAATGTCTACGTCACCGGGTGACAGGCCCTGCGCCAGGCGAAGCAGCTCATCGGCAATCGCAAAGTCCCCCGCGCCCGGCTCGGCCAGCACGCGAAGGTCCAAGACCGCAAGCCTCAAAACAGCCCCAGCCGTGAAGCGACGAACATCGGCCACTGTCGTCGCCTTGCTCGCGCGGGAGGTGTCGGTCATCCACTTCGGATTTGGCGTGGACTGCCCCATCGCGGGAGTCGACCACATCGCGGCACCGCAGCTGGCCAATATCGCTGCCACCGCGCACAGTCGAG
>JBBQGR010000199.1:0-5431 GCA_038323185.1 Phycisphaerales bacterium
GCCGCGGGGCGTGAGCTTCGATGGGTGATCGATGTGATCAACGGGCGTGCGACCCTGGGCGAGCCCGCCGCCAAGTTCACCAAGCCGTTCCTTGAAATCTATTCCCCCGCGGAGATCACCGACGTTCTGACGACGCTGCGTGAGAAGGCCTTCGGCGGGGCGAGCGTCGACATGGTCGTTCTCGAGGAGTTCGTGAGCGCTGACACGCTCTCGGGAGTTCTGCGCGGGAAGGGCACGCGCCGCGTGCTCTCGGTCTTCATCTCCATCGATGATGCCAGCGGCCTCATCGCGGGCCTGCTCTTCACCAACGCCTCGTACGGCGGCGGGGGCGATGAGGATGGCGGATGGGAATCCATGGAGTCCGACCTGGGCAAGCTGCAGGGCGGGGCTTCGTTCGCTGCGTTTGAGATCGTGCGCGCGAGGCAGGAATCGCGTGATGGAGCGGAGGCGGCCGCGCCGCCGCGCACCGAGCTGCGTGTGGTGCATGAGTTTGGGTGGGATAAGCGTCTGAATGTCGCCGCGGCGTCGCGCGCGATGCTGGCGCTGGGTGTGGCGCGTGAGGTTGATGCGGGCCGGCGGACCTGGGACCAGCCGATCACCATCACCGATTCCATGAAGAGCGTGCCGGGCTCGGATACGTTCGGCGCTGAGGCGGGCACGACCATCACGCTTGATGAGGCGCTCTATCGCACGATGGTCGCGCTGGACGCATCGGCGTGGGACCATCTGATCGCCACGACCGGGCGCGAGCCGCTCGACGCGGCGTTGGCGAGCGCGGTTGTTGACCCGCAGCGCAGCCTGCCGATGCTGACAACGCGCGAGCTCTTCACGCTCAAGCTTGCGGCGAGCGATGAGGCAGTGCTGGCGTACACCGAGGCGAACGCCGCGGCGCGGATTGAGATGCTCGCACCGAGCGGCGCAATCGGCGCGGCGGCCGCGACGATGGACTGGGGCCTGCTTGATGCGTGGACAGAACCGACACGCGTCGAGCAGGTCGGAGTCTTTGCGACGGCGCGCGAGTTGTGCGAGGCGATGCGGCTGCTGCACGAGATCGAGCGCCCGGCGGGCGTAGCAGGTGTGGCGGAACCGAAGGCGATTGCCGCGCCTGAGGCGCCCGCAGACGGCGCAGGGCCGATGACACCGCTGAGCGAGGCGCTGCGCGACAACGGCGCGGGGCTGGATCTTGATCCAAACGTCTGGAAGTCTGCGGCGTGGACCAGCGGCTTCGAGCCCGGCGTTGGCGCTCACGCGTGGCTGCTGGAGCGGGCCGACGGCCGCTGGTTCACCATCGCGGTGGTCTGGAACAACGCCAGTGACCAGATCAACGAGGAGCAGTTGCTGGACCTGGGCAAGAAGGGTGTGGCGCTGGTGGCCAATGTGAAAGAGCAGGTGAAAGAGCCGGTGAGAGAGCAGGTTAACGAGGAAGCAGACGAGACGAACTCGGCACCGGCGGCTGAATAGCGTGCTGTTCGGGCGGTAGGCGAGCCGAAAGAGTGCCAGGGACTGGCACACCACCCTAGAGCAGATCGCCAGACCACGCGTGGCCAAGACGGCGGCCCAATCCCTGTGGCCGCTGTGGCGGTTCGGTCGATACTTCCCTTCCACGTGAACCGCGATGAACGTCCAAAGCCTGTGCTGCTCGACCCTGGCTGGCTCTTTCTGGCTGCGGGGGTTGCGTTGCTTGGCGCGACGGTCATCATTCCTGCGACGCGGGACCTGGCGGAGGCCCAGTGGCTCCGAGACCGGGCGCTTGCGGTCGAGGCTCATCGAGAGGCGCGGCTGGAGCGGTACGAGCAGTTTCTGGCCGCGCTGGATGAGCGTGATCCGACCCTGGTCGGCAGCCTCGCGGCGAGCCACCTGAACCAGATCCCTGAGAGGACAGAGGCCCTCCCCGGCCAGCGCGTGGATGCCTTGTCGAGCGTTTCGGTCTTTCCGGCGTTGGAGCCGCCACCGGTGAAGCTGCCGGAACTGAGGCAGGTCGATTCGCACCTGGCCCGCTGGACGAATGACGACAAGAGCCGCCTCTGGCTCATCGCGGCGGGGGCCACCTGCGTGCTGATCGGGCTCCTGCCCGCCTCCCGAGGCTGGGGCAGCTACGCGCGGCGGCATCCGTATCTGGAGTAGGGCTTGGGTATAGGGGATCGGGTGAAGGTTTCTGGGTGGTGTGCCAATCCCCGGCACGCTTCGTTGGTGCGTCGCAGTGAGAGACCACCAGTCTTGACCCTTTGGGTCGGACTGGTGGCACCTGGGTGGCCACCTCCTCAGGACGTCCGAGCAAACACCGATCATGTTCGCGCATCATCTCCGCGTTCGGCGTCGATCCGATGCGATGCGAACCCCTGCGTTGGCCGATGAGTAGAAGGACTCTCACCCACGCGGCGCGCTGAAACGCTGTCGCGGCGGTGTGGATTGGTGATGGCCTGGTTCTCGGACGGCCCCCACTACAGTCGTTTGCCTCGCGTGATCGCGCCCGGGCCTGTGTTTCCGGTCTGGTTCAACTGAAGGAACTTCTCGCATGTGCGGAATCGTCGCCTACGTCGGCAGCAAGCCCTGCCAGAATCTCCTGATCGAGGGCATCAAGCGCTTGGAGTACCGCGGGTACGACTCCTCGGGCATCGCGACCATCCATAACGGCAAGCTGGAGGTCGTTCGGGCCGTCGGCCGCGTCTCCAACCTTGAGGACAAGCTCGAGTCTATGGGCGGCATTGCTGGCAATGTCGGCCTGGTCCACACGCGCTGGGCGACGCACGGCGGCGTCACCGAAGTCAACTGCCACCCGCACCAGGACGACAAGGCTGGCATCGCCGTGGTTCACAACGGCATCATCGAGAATTACGCCTCGCTTAAGAAGCTGCTCGAAGAGAAGGGGCACGTCTTCCACAGCCAGACCGACACCGAGGTGCTGGCGATGCTGATTGGCGAGCTGTACGAGGGTGATCTGGAGGCGGCGGTCCAGGCAGCGTTGCGCGAGGTGACGGGCGCGTACGCCATTGCCGTGATCTGCGCCAAGGAGCCCGACACGCTGGTGGTGGCGCGCAAGGGCTCGCCGCTGATGGTGGGCATTGGCAATGGTGAGTATGTGGTTGCCAGCGACGGCTCGGCGATCATCAGCCATACCAGCCAGGCGATGACGCTGGATGATTACAACGTCGTGAAGCTCACGGCCAAGGGCTTCCGCACGAGCACGATCCACAATGTGCCCGTGACGCCAAAGGTGCAGCAGCTTGAGCTCGAGCTCGAGGAGATCGAGCTCGGCGGCTTCCAGCACTTCATGCAGAAGGAGATCTTCGAGCAGCCCAAGGCGCTGCGCAACACCTTCCGCGGGCGCTTCAACGCGGAGGATGGGAAGGTCATTCTTGGCGGGCTTGTCGATCTCTCGAAGGAGCTGACACGCACCAAGCGGATCGTGCTGCTGGGGCAGGGCACGGCGCTGCACGCCGCGATGATCGGAAGGTACCTGCTCGAGGACCTCGCGAAGATCCCGGCCATCAGCGAGTTTGCGAGCGAGTTTCGCTATCGCAACCCCATCATCGAAGAGAACACGGTCACGATCGCAGTGAGCCAGTCGGGCGAGACCGCCGACACGCTCGCGGCCCTCCACGAGGCCAAGGATCGCGGCTCGCTCGCCATGGGCGTGATCAACGTCGTCGGATCCACCATCTCGCGCGAGACCGACGCGGGCGTGTACCTGCGCGTCGGACCCGAGATCGGCGTTGCGAGCACCAAGGCCTTCACGGGACAGGTCGCGGTCCTCACGATGATCGCGCTGTGGCTCGGGCGCCGGCGCTTCATGAGCGCCAACGACACCGGAGACCTTCTCCGCGCCCTCGACACCGTCCCCGAGAAGATGGAGAAGGTCCTCTCGATGGACGCACTGGTCCGCAAGGTCACAGAGAAGTACGTCGAGCGCGAGAACTGGCTCTTCCTGGGACGCGGGTACAACTATCCCACCGCGCTCGAGGGTGCGCTCAAGCTCAAGGAGATCTCGTACATCCACGCCGAGGGCATGCCCGCGGCGGAGATGAAGCACGGCCCCATCGCCCTCATCAACGAGGGCATGCCCGCCGTCTTCATCGCGAATAAGGGCCGCCAGTACGAGAAGGTCATGAGCAACATCCAGGAAGTCCGGGCCCGCGGCGGGCACGTCATCGCCGTCGCGACCGAGGGCGACACCGAGATCAAGCGCTACGCCGAGGATGTCTTCTACATCCCCGACATCCCAGAGCCCCTAAGCCCGATGCTCGCTGTGGTGCCGCTGCAGATGATGGCCTACCACGCCGCAGTCCTGCGCGGCCACGACGTCGACAAGCCGCGCAACCTTGCCAAGAGCGTGACGGTGGAGTGAGCGGCGTCTGCCTGTGCAAGTGCCGCGTGGACCACCATACCCCTCAAATCCCCAGCGCCTTCTCCGGATTGGCGTACACCGTTGGCCTGCCACCGGTGTTTTCGGCCCGCACGACGGCGGGGTCGTTGCCTGCGCCAAGTCCTCGCGGGAAGTCGTCGGCGCTGACGAGCCTGACGTGGCCATCTGCGAACGCGGCGTTGACGGCTCCGCCGCCGGAGCCCGCGTGCCGATAGCCGATGCGGCTGTTGGTAGTGCCGATCTTGTTGGAGCGTTGGCGGCCAGCAAAGACGCCGTCGGCGGTGGCGATCAGCGTGTCGGGTCGTACATACGCGGCCATGCTCGTGTGCTTGATTGTCAGGCCGTTGGTCGAGGGGCCATAGCCCACCGAGGCGGTGTAGTGCAGGTCGGGCTCCAGGAATTCGGTGCCGCCGATGGGGTTGAAGGCGTTGAACCAGTACGAGCTTCGAAGGATGACATCAAAGCCGCGATCGGGGATGGTCTGCGGCTCGTACGAAGATCCGGTGCGGAGCGTGGGCCAGTCGAAGTAGCCCTTGGACGCGTTGAGATCCGTACCGGTCTGCCCGGTGGCGTGGGAGTTGATCTCGATGGTGTCGGGGCAGGTAAAGGGGCTCTTGCGCGAGTCGCGCGTCGCGCCGGACATGTACCCGTCGCGGTTCAGAATGCTGACCCATCCCTCGAGCGGGAGGCCCGCGCCGATCGTGCCGGTCATGGTGAAAGAAGGGACGACGAGCTCGCGATAGTCGTTGGCATACAGGACCAGTGCCTGGCCGATGCCGCGCTGCGTGGCGGCGCACGCCGTGGTGCGGCCCGATCGGCGCGCTGCGCCGAGGGCGGGCAGCAGGATCCCAATCAGCAGCGCGATGATCGCGATGACGACCAGAAGCTCGATGAGCGTGAACGCGCGCCGCCTGTGCCTCATGCAGCAAGTGTCTGGGAGTTACCCGCCGCCGTCAACGCTGCTCATACGAATCCCCTCTGATATTCGGGCGCGTTTGGCGCGTGTCAGGTTGCGCGAGGCTGGGTGTTGTGGCATGATGGTGGTGGCAGGAGGCCGCCCATGCAGAT
>JBBQGR010000200.1:0-5410 GCA_038323185.1 Phycisphaerales bacterium
TTCCCAGCAGCGTCCCATCCGGACTGATGGCGTAGATCGCTCCCGGTCCCGTCGTCAGGATCGTTCCCGTCGGCAGCACCCGAAGTCCATCGGCGCGACCCTTCCCCTCGATGCCGTGCTCCTTCGCGAGCTTCACCAGGCTCACCACAACGCGCGCCGGAAACTGCGCCGGCGCTGGTTCCTGTCCCGGCTTCGTCGGCGCCACCACCGGCGCCCGCGTCAGGTCAATCGCCATCACCTGCCGATTGCCATAGTCATTCACGTACAGCGTCTTCTCATCCGGCGAGAGGGCGATCCCGTTGGGCAGCTTGATGTCGCGGTGCAGCGCCGTCAGAGTTCCATCCGTCCGCAACGCGTACACGCCGCTGAACGACAGCTCGAGCTCGGGCTTGGGCGTGAAGAACGTCGGGTCCGTGAAGTAGACCGTCCCATCCTTGGCCACTACCAGATCATTCGGGCAGTTGAGCTTCTTGCCCTCGAACTTCGCCGCGAGCTCAATGGCTTCCTGCGGCTTCCCATCCTTCATCTCAAAGGCCGTCACGCGCCGCCCCTCAGATTCGCAGTGGTACACGAGCCCCGAAGGTGCCACCGCCGTGCCAAGCGCACGCCCCGACCGCTCCCGCATCAATACCGGAGCTCCAGCCGCACTCATCTCGCCAGCCCACCGGAAGATGCGCCCCGTCGGCACATCACAGAAGAGAAACTCCCCCGGCCCAGCCGCACTCGAAGGAATCCAGCACGGCCCCTCCGTAAAGCGATACCCCGACCCCACCACCACCGGCGCGGCGGCCTCAAACGGCGTCGTCCGCTCGAACGGATCCGGCTTCGCCCCACCAGGCATCCCCGGCAACGCAGGTGCCGCCGCAAGCTGCGCGGCGGGCATCTCATCTTTGCCAGGAGCAACCTCCTGAGCACACGCCACAGCACCAGCCCCCGCCACCACACACGACACGCACGCCACAACACCTATCAGCGAAGTCTTCATGCCACAAGTCTACGTGGAAAGGTTGCTGCCCGGCGCGAACACGAATAATCTGGGAATCTGACCCTCGCCGCAGAGCAGGACGCGAAGGCCAGCACGACGCAACAAACACGACCACGTCCCCACTCGTCGAGGTGGATCGAAACGCCTTGCACATGCTGAAGCAGGCGACGCGGCGCACGGTGGCGCGGCATCAGCAAGCAAAGTTGGGGATAAAGGATTTGAACCTTTACTAAGTGAGTCAGAGTCACTCGTGCTACCGTTACACCAATCCCCAGTGTTCAAGCGATGCGAGGCGGATTCTAGACCCCGCGCCGCAAAGAGCAAGCGCATGCCACTGGCCTTTGGCGGCGCGTGTCGCTCGCAACGGCAAACGACGCGGGTCGCTTGAGACCTCGCGCACACTCGACAGATTTTAACCCTCGAGCCAAGCCGACGCTCCTCGGCGGTTTAAGGTCTGGCCTCCAAGCAAGGCCCATGTCGCGCGCGAGCTTCCCACCTCCAGCGCCCGTCTCCTCCAGTTCCGTACTTCCGCGTCGGGTCAGGATCCGCCCAAACATTCACCCTACCATCGGGCGTACAGCCTCATTCACCACGGAGATCCTCATGCGCCGTCGCCAGATCGCTCGCCTCTCCCTCGCATCCGCTCTTGGACTCGCCTCCGGGCTCGCCTCCTCCGCTTGGGCCCAATCCGGCGCTGGAGCAATGTCGCCCGCCGCAAGCTCCTCGGACACCGGCTCCCCCGAGCGACTCCGCGATGATCTTCGAGCACTGGTCCAGCAGGCCCGCGACCGCGTCTTCCCCGCACTCGTCAACATCTCGGTCATCACCGTCAACTTCAGGGGCGGCAAGGAGACCAAGGGCGGCTCCGTCGGCTCGGGCACCATCATCTCGCCCGAGGGATACGTCATCACCAACTACCACGTCGTGGAGAGCGGCCGCCGCTTCCGCGTGACGCTCGCGGACCGGCAGGAAGTCGGCGCGACGCTCGTCGGCGAGGATCCGCTCACGGACCTTGCAATCCTCAAGCTCAACCTCGACGAGCTCACCGATTCCAAGAGCCTCCCCGTCGCGACATGGGGCGATAGCGACGCACTCATGGTCGGCGACTACGTCATGGCGATGGGCTCCCCCTTTGCCCTCTCCCGCTCCGTCACGCTCGGCATCGTCAGTAACACCGAGCGCGTCTTCACCGCCGGCGCGGGCGATGAGATGGACGAGATGGAGTTCAACCCCGGCCAGCGCACCGGCCTCTTCACACGCTGGATCCAGCACGACGCCGCCATCAACCCCGGCAACAGCGGCGGGCCGCTCGTCAACATGCAAGGCCAGATCATCGGCATCAACACGCTCGGCGGCACCAACATGGGCTTCGCCTCCCCCAGCTCCCTCGCGCGTCCCGTCGCCGAAGCGCTCGTTCAGCACGGCACCGTCCCGCGCAGTTACGTGGGCGTCGCGCTCAAGAGCATCAAGCGCAGCGACTTCACCCGCGGCGCCATCCTTAACAGCGTCGTCGAGGATGGCCCGGCATGGAAGGCCGGCCTCCGCCCCGGCGATCTCATCCTCACAATGGACGGCACCGATGCGACCGCCCGCTTCACCGAGCAGATCCCCGCGCTCGCCCGCATGATCGCCGAGAAGCCCATCGGCTCCAACCTCGCCATCACCTTCGAGCGCGCCGGCAAGGAGAGCACCGCCACGATCGTGACCGAGAAGCTCCTGGCAGACCGCGGCGATGAGGCCGCGCTCCGCGGTTGGGGATTCTCCGTTCTTCAGATCACAGAGCAGATGGCCAAGGACCGAAAGCTCGAATCAACCAAGGGCGCGATGGTCACGGGCGTTCGCAGCAGCGGCCCCGCCGACACCGCCGAGCCGCAGATCAACCCCGGCGACGTGCTCATCGCCATCAACGGAACAAAGATCGAGTCGCTCAAGGACCTCGTCGAGCAGTACACCAAGATCATGTCCGTCGATCCCGCCCCAGAGACCGTCCTGATCGAGTTCGACCGGCGCGGCAAGAACAACGTCACGGTCATCAAGCCGCGACCCGACAAAAAGGAAGATCCGCCGCGCGAACTGCCCAAGGCCTGGATCGCCGTCGCAACGCAGCCCGTTCTCAAGGAGCTCGCGGCCCAACTCGCCAGCCAGCTCGGCCACGCAGACGCACAGGGCTTCCGCGTCACACGCATCTACCCCGGCACCAACGCCGCAGGGAGCGACCTCAAGACCGGCGACGTCATCGTCGCGCTCAATGGCGAGAAGCTCTCGCCTCGCACCCTGCAGGACGCGGGCCTCTTCAATCGCCGCGTCCGACAGCTCACAAGCGAGGGCAATGCCACCCTCTCCGTCCTACGAGGCTCTGAGAAGCTCGACGTCAAGGTGCCGCTGGAACGCACCCGCATCGGGCCCGAGGAGGCGCTGCGCGACCAGAACAAGGACTTCGACATCTCCGTCCGTGAGCTGACCTTCTTTGATCGCGACGACATGCACATCGATGACGACGCCAAGGGTGTCCTCGTCGAGAACACCGAGCGCGCCGGCTGGGCTGGCCTCGCGGGCGTCTTCCCCGGCGACCTCCTCCAGAAGGTCGGCGACGCGGAGATCACCGACATCCCCTCCTGGCGCAAGGCCATGACCGACATCGCCAAGCGACAGCCCGAGAAGGTCACCTTCGTCGTCCTCCGCGGCACACGAACCTTCTTTCTCTTCGCCGAGCCCGACTGGAAGCCCCAGACCGAAGCGCAGGCCAAAGAAGCCGAGGGAGAGAAGAAGTAAGGCACTGGGCATCGCGAATAACTACGAAACGAAGCGCGCAAATAGTAAAGAACGAGAGTCGCACGCCCCTCGCTCCCGCTCCAACATCCGCGTGCCGCCGTGTGCATTCCGCATGCCCGCTCCCACTTTCCGCTTTTCACCTTTTCGCTCTTCCATGCCCGACGACGCACCAATCACCCTGACCTCGCGGGTTGACGAGCTCCCCGGCGTCTCAACCCGCGTCGCAAACGACCTGCGCGCACTCGGCATCACCAATCTCGGCCGCCTCGTTGTCCACCTGCCCATGCGTCACGAGCGGCTCGACGCCGAAACGACCATCGCCGAGCTCGTCCCCGGCAGCAACGTCGCGGCCCGCGGCGAAGTCACCGCCACGCGCCCCGTCCGCCACGGCGCTCGACCACGCTTCGAGGCCGTCCTCCTCGACGAGACCGGACGACTCGATCTCGTCTGGTTCAACGGCCTCTACATGGCAGAACGCATCAAGCCCGGCGTTCGCATCCGTGTGCAGGGCATGCTCAAGCGCAGGGGACCACAACTCCAGATCGTGAACCCAAAGGTCGAGTTCTTGAGCGACGACAAGGCCGCACCCGCCACACGCGAGGCCGGCCTGCGCCCCGTCTATCCGGCGAGCGAAGCCATCAACTCCGCCGCGATCGAGCGCGTGATGCGCCACGCCCTCCCCATGGCCCTCCCGCTGATCGAAGACCATCTCACCGACGCGTTTCGCACTTCGCGCGAACTGCCCGCGCTCGCCGAGGCGTACCGCATGCAGCACGCGCCAGCGAGCGAGGAAGAGACGCTCCGCTCGCGCCGCCGCCTGGCATACGACGAACTTCTTCAGCTCCAGCTCGGCGTTCATCTCAAGCGAGCCCACCTTCGCCAGACGCTCCGCGCCCCCGCCCTGGCGTGGTCGCAGGAGATCGACCGGCGCATCCGCGAACGCTTCCCCTTCACGCTCACGCCCGGCCAGGAAGAAGCCGTCCGCGCAATCGCCGCGGATCTAGCCAAGTCCGTCCCGGCCAACCGCCTCATTCAGGGCGACGTCGGCTCGGGCAAGACCATCGTCGCGCTTTATGCGATGCTCATGGCCGTCGCAAGCCAGAAGCAGGCCGCGCTCATGGCGCCCACCGAGCTCCTCGCCGAACAGCACCACGCGTCACTCTCGCGCATGCTGGATGGCACGAAGGTCCGCATCGAGCTCCTCGTCGGCGGCCTGCCCCAGATCCAGCGCGACTCGATCCTCGCTCGCCTCGCTGCGGGCGAGATCGACATCCTCATCGGCACGCACGCACTCCTCATTGAGTCCGTCCGCTTCGCCGACCTCGCCGTCGCGATCATCGATGAGCAGCACCGCTTCGGCGTCCATCAGCGTGCCACACTGCGCGAGAAGGCCACCGACGAGGCCTCAACGCCGCACGTCCTCGTCATGACCGCAACGCCCATTCCGCGCACCGTCGCCATCACGCTCTTCGGCGATCTCGACGTCTCGACCATCAAAGGCCTGCCGCCAGGCCGCCGCCCCGTGCGCACGATCGTCGTCCCCTTCGCCCACTCGCGCGACGCCTACGCCGACATCTTCTCCCGCCTCGCCGCTGGCGAGCAGGCCTTCATCGTCGCCCCCGCCATCGAGCCCGGCCTCATCGGAACCAGCGC
>JBBQGR010000201.1:0-5389 GCA_038323185.1 Phycisphaerales bacterium
GCCAAGGAGCACAACGCCCGAGTTCTCGAGCATCGTGCGAGCGCGGGGGTCCATCGGACCGTCCATCACGAGCACGGCGCGAGAGGACTCTGCGGGAAACGCATCGAGCGCAAGCCAGGTGGGCAGGGCGGCGGTGTCAACATCACCGGTCCGCAAGTTGAGAACGCCCTCGCGCGCCGTCGCGAGCGCGGCCCCGACGCCATCGCCCATCGCGATGGCGGACGAGCCCGCGAGTGCGACCAGCACCGCCGCGAGTTTGCACGCGCGGCCACGCGTCAGGATCGAGGTTCTGGACGAAGTTTCAACTGGCTTGCGCATGTCGCCTCAACTCAGGTTGGAAGTTCCCGGACCAAAGTCTCTCATGAATCGAGAAGTCCGCAAGCAGAATCGACGCGCTGAACGCGCCGGGTTAGGCCGGATCGTGGCGCACACACTCCCGGTGCAGATTCGAGGTGGGAACCCTCCAGACGAGCAGGTTCCAGGTCCGAGATGCACGCCGGTGCGCTGCGTGGCTGGCCGAGACACGTGCCCGTCGCGCACAGGCCACCAGTCTTTACGCCGCAAAAAGCAACGCGGATCCACCCGAGACTCGGGCGGATCCGGCGCTACGCGGTATTCAGCCGGGGAAAACGTGTGCAAGCAGAGACGAGCAGAAGCGGGAGTCTGGAAACGGAAGGGCCATTCGCAGTGCGGGCCGCTAGGCGGCCCGGGCCAGAAGGCCGGTCCGCGCGGATTCCTCGAAAGGGAGCGCTACGGGGATATCGAGGAGTCGCGCGACGGCGAGTCGCCAGGGCGCGATCGTCGCGGATCCGAGCAGTTCGAGCGCGCGAGTTCGTGATGACGCGACGGTCATCTGGCGTGCGAGGCCGGTTCGCTCCAGGATCGTTCGATGCTCGGTGCGCAGGCCAAAGAGGACGAGCTGCCCGCCGAGTGCGCGGCACTCGCGCGTCAGCTCCATCATCGCGTTGATCCAGGCGCACGAGAAGTTGCGAACTCCCGCAAGTTCCAGCGCGAGCCGCCCGCCGCTGTTGCGAGCCAGACCGAGCAGATACGAGTGCAGCCCATCGCACTGCGATTCCTCGATCTTCGTGCAGCAGAGCGACACGACGGCCGAGTCTCCCACGCGGCTGAGCGTGAACATCGTTTCGGTGGTGAGTCTCGCCAGGCTCGCGCTGCCATCGCCGCGACTTGCAACGCCGGGGATCGCTCCGAGCGGACGCGTTCGCGTTCCGCCCTGAGGCGTTGGCAGTCGTGAGGGCGGAAGCTGCGGTTCGAACAGTTTCAATGCCATGGGGGGGGCTCCTCGCGTTCGATGGCCCGACGCGGCATGCGGCGGGCAGGACCAATGTGGAAAACCACTGTTACAAAAGCGAGCCCTTCTGGCAGATCCTCTGCTGCGATGTTCACACCCACCCGGATTGGGCCGAGCGGGACGCGTGTGCCACCTGTACCACTTCGAGTGCGTTTGTGGCCGCGGTTCGGGGATTCCAAGCGACGACGTAGCCTGCGTTGGCCTTGGTCCGGATGTTGTTTGGGTTCGTCTCGAACATTGACCCCGGACCCGCCACGGCTACCATCCCCTCCCCCACGCCGGCCTCGGTTGGCGAGGGGACTTGTCAGCAGTGTGGTGAATGCAGGGTGATGGCCGGGTGGAAACGGCCTCTTGGTTTGAAAAATAGTTTGAGGACGCGATCGAGGCCGTCTCGATTCACAGAAGTTTCGCCACCGTAGCTCAGCGGTAGAGCACTCCCTTGGTAAGGGAGAGGTCAAGGGTTCAAGTCCCTTTGGTGGCTCTTAGCGGTAGGTTCGAGCGCGATATGTGCCGCGCCGTTGGTTGCTCCCAGTGATGGGTTCGCATCCTCGGCGGACCGGACGCCTGGCAAGCGTGCGGGGTCATGCAGCGCGTAGATCTTCCGTGTGTTGAGTGGTTGGTGGAGGCGCCATGGGAGCCGCGCCCCAGCCCGTCTTGTCGGCTTCCCGATCTTGCGTTCCGTGCGCGAATTCGCGCTCGGGGCGCATCCGGAGATACACCCATGGCAATCGGACAGTTCGCTCGTACCAAGCCTCACGTCAACGTCGGAACCATCGGTCACATTGACCATGGCAAATCCACGTTGACCGCCGCCCTCTCTGCCCGCAGCGCGGTCAAGAACGGCCAGAAGCCCAAGACCTACGCCGAAATCACCAAGGGCGGCACGGTTCGTGACGCCAACAAGACGGTCACGATCGCGTCGTCTCACACCGAGTACGAGACCAAGAACCGCCACTACGCCCACGTCGACTGTCCGGGCCACGCCGATTTCGTCAAGAACATGATCACCGGCGCCGCTCAGATGGACGGGGCGATCCTCGTCGTCTCCGCGGCCGACGGCCCCATGCCCCAGACCCGCGAGCACGTTCTGCTCGCCCGTCAGGTCGGCGTTCCCCACATCGTCGTCTTCATGAACAAGGTCGACCTTGTCGACGATCCCGAGCTCCTCGATCTCGTTGAGCTCGAGATCCGCGACCTGCTCAAGAAGTACAACTTCCCCGGCGACACCACCCCCATCATCCGTGGCCAGTCCAAGCTCGCCCTTGAGAATCCCTCGGATGACAAGGCCTGCAAGCCCATCGACGACCTCTTCGAGGCCATCGATTCCTTCATCCCCGAGCCCATGCGCGAGATCGACAAGCCCTTCCTCATGTCCGTGGAAGACGTCTTCTCGATCAAGGGCCGTGGTACGGTCGTGACCGGCCGTATCGAGCGCGGTGTTGTCAAGGTCGGCGATCCGATCGAGATCGTCGGTCTTCGCGCTGAGAACAAGCTCTCTGTCTGCACGGGCGTTGAGATGTTCAACAAGACTCTCGACTCCGGCCAGGCTGGCGACAACGTCGGCGCGCTCCTGCGCGGCGTTGAGAAGGACGACGTCGAGCGCGGCCAGGTGCTCTGCAAGCCCAAGAGCATCAACCCCCACACCAAGTTCAAGGGCGAGATCTACGTCCTGACCAAGGACGAGGGCGGCCGTCACACTCCGTTCTTCACCGGCTATCGCCCTCAGTTCTACTTCCGCACGACCGACGTGACCGGCACGGTCACGCTTGCTGGCGGCGCCGAGATGTGCATGCCCGGCGATAACATCGCCGTTGAGGTCGACCTCATGGGCAAGCCCGTCGCGATGGAGAAGGGCGTTCGCTTCGCCGTTCGCGAGGGTGGCAAGACGATCGGCTCGGGCGTCGTCACCGAGATCGTGCTCTGATGATCTGTTGATGATCGCCTGATCATCAAGCTCTGATCGAACCAGTTCACATCCAAGCAACGCCGCGGGCTCTTCCGCGGCGTTGTTCTATTTGCTCTTCTGGGGCGGGCGTGCCGCCTGCCTTCTGATCTCCGGAGGACTTCGACGATTGGGGGACATGCCAGGAAGTGGCGTACCACCCAACGGATACACTGACAAATCCACGGAGATCGCACGCTGCTCGCCCATCCGCCAGAGATCCAGGCCGCGCTTGATCACCTTGGTTCTGGCCGCTTTGAGCCTGCCAAGTCGGTGCTTCGCGCGTTGCTCGCGCGCCAACCTGCGAACGCGCACGCCAACAAGCTGATGGCCATCGCTCATGGCGAGCTGCACGAGAACGAGCAGTCGTTCTTCTACATCCAAAGAGCCGCGGCGGGCGCGCCGGGCGATCCCGAGGCTCACTGGATGGCAGCGAACGTTGCGATGATGCTTGGCAAGCACAAGCGCGCGGCAGAGGCGTATGAGCGCGTGCTGCAGCTCGTGCCCGATCATGCTGGCGCGACCGATGGGCTCGTCAAGTGCATGATCAGCCTTGGTGATGAGGCGCGAGCGCTGGCGATGTACGGTGAGTTCGTGTCGCGGCATGCTTTGGACCCTGTGGCGCACGCGGGGCACGCGGGCATTGCGCAGATTCTGGGCCTGATTCCCGAGGCGCTCGCGATCTATGACCGCGCCCTCGCGGCGATCCCTGATGCGCCGCTCCTGCACGAGGAGTGCTGCTACACGCTCAACTTCATCGATGACCATCCCGGTGCCGAGCCCATCGCCCACCGCAAGGCCCACGAGCACCTCGCGGCACTCAGGTACCGCGAGGCTGGCAGCCCTCCGGTGCGCGGTGCGCACGACTTTGCCAACTCGCGCGATCGAGATCGTCCGCTGCGCGTGGCCTTTGTTTCGGGCGACCTTGGGTATCACCCGTGCGCGTTCTTTCTTGAGGGGCTGGTACGGGCGCTGGGTCCTGCACTGGAGCACGCGCCGGACCATGGCGAGATCGTTCCATTCTGGTACGCGCAGTCGCCCGCGAACGATGCGAAGACCGAGCAACTGCGGCCGCTGGCGCACTGGCGCGACATCACCGCGCTCGACGACGCGGGCGTTGTGCAGCAAGCGCTCGCGGACTCCATCGACATCGCCGTCGATTGCAACGGCTGGACCGGCGGCCATCGCCTGGGCGCGTTCGCACGCCGCCTTGCGCCGGTGCAGATCACGTACCTTGGCTATCCCAACACCACGGGCCTGCCGACGATGGACTATCGCTTGGTTGATCAGATCACTGATCAGATGACTGATCAGATCAATGATCCGTTCGCTGGCGCAGCGCACTGCACCGAGCGACTGATCAGGCTGCCGGGGTGCTTTCTTTGCTTCACGCCGCAGGGTGGGTTGATTGCTCCGGGTGCACGAGCAGCCGGAGTGCCGATTGTCTTCGGGAGTCTTAACCGCCTGAGCAAGATCGTTGAGCCCGTGATGCGGGCGTGGTCCCATATTCTTGCGCGTGTGCCGGGGTCGACACTCCTTTTGAACGCGCGTGTGCAGAGCAATGCTGCGAAGAGTGGTGTGAAAGATCGGCTCGCCGCGGCGGGGATCGATCTTGCCCGGGTCCACTTCCGCGAGTTCACACGCGCGCCCGATGCGCATCTGCGCGCGTACGACCAGATCGACATCAGCCTCGACACGTTTCCGTACAACGGCACGACGACGACGTTCGAGAGCCTGCTCATGGGCGTACCCGTCGTGACGATCGCGGGCGGCACCCACCGAGCCCGCGTCGGCGCCTCGATCCTGAACCGGGTCGGCCTGGACGACTTGGCGCCGCCGGACGTTGGGGGGTACGTCAGCGCGGCGGTGGCACTCGCCAACGACCGTGCCAGGCTCGAGCATCTCCGAAGCACGCTGCCAACGCGGATGCGCACCGGCCCGCTCACGGACGCGCCAGCCTTTGCCCGCAGCTTTGAGGCCCTGCTGCGCGAGGTGTGGGTCTGGTGGTGTGCGGCGGATGTTCCCGCCAAGCCTGCTTCTCATTGATCCCGCCTCCAATAGCACCGCCTGATTAGCCCGGACCTTGGACTGTCCAACCGATCATACACCAAACAACGAACAAAATCCAATCAAAC
>JBBQGR010000202.1:0-5344 GCA_038323185.1 Phycisphaerales bacterium
CGGCGACCGCATGACTCGAAGCCTCGATCCCGGCAAGGCCCACCAGAGCGATCATCTTCTTCTTCAACTTCATCGCGTTCTCCTTCGCGGAGACATAAACAATATCGACGCTAGGAACGCACTTCCGGTACCGGACGATGAGATTACTGAGGCGATCCGAAAGCCATTACGCCCATCGGGAAAGTAGCTCTACGAGTAGTCAAGCCGGTCGTAGAACTGGCTTTCTGCGAAGCTCTGATAGGTCGAGGATCCGTGTGCAAATCGTGCGCGAAAACCGCCGCCGGTCACCGTCTCCGCCCACTCAGTCTCTCCCCCCGAGCAATCCAGCAACCCCCACGGAGACTGGACCGTCGGATACGACCCGGCATCAAGCGGACCGCCTCGGAATGCTTGTCCGACATTGGTCTGGCCGCCAGCATTGGGCGGACCTGGTATCAGCGGCGTGTTCGATTGATTCGGGAAGAGCCAGAATCCTTCTTGTCCCACGCCGTAGCGGTTGGGGTCGTAGTACGCCGCCTTTAGTTGCTCGTCGCGCGTTGGAATGAAGTAGCGCGACCCGGGGTTGCGAGCTAGCTGATCGTTGCGAGTGCCGTCGAGGTTCTGAGTAAAGGTTGACGTGTCGTAGACACCGGTCTCGAAACTTGCCTGATCGGTCCCCCGTGCATTTTCAAGCCAGTTGCAGTATCGTGCCGCCAGGTGCCAACTGGTTGTCACTGGAAAGTTCACGGTTCCCTGATCGAGCGTGTAGCGTCGATTAGGCGCGGGCAGGAGCCAGTCGCCCGAGAGCGTACCAAAGTCACATTGTCATCGGGCGCAACGTACTACTGGTAGATCTGCGCAAACTCCCACCACTGGCCAACAGTGACCTCGGTACGGGTGATGCGGTACTCATAGTCAACGCGGCCCGCACCGGCACGGTCGAGATATCACGGGACTTCGTCCACATTGGCCCAACGATTGCCCGGCGCACCAACTGTCACGAAGTCATGTCCATAGTCCGGCGGCGGCTGAGCCGCGGCCGGACCGGCGGCGAGCAGCGTTGCGGCGGCGAGGGCTAGCGGAGTCAGGGTTCGGAGGATGGAGCGCGTTGTGGACATGCTGTTCTGCTTGTCTCAACCGCGATCGGACCGACGTGGTTGCGGGCGTGCACAAGAAGGTTGAGTGAAGGGGGCGAGATGCCCGCGGGGTGCGTGTCGAGGTGTCGAGGGAAGAAGTCGAGGCACTGCCACCGCGGCGCTTTGGGCCGGCTCGACACCTCACACCTCGACACCTCGCTTCTCGACATCCTCCGTAGACTCTTCCATGCCTCCCTCGCCGCCAACACCTCCCGCCGATCACACGCCGCCCTCGCTCCAGGCTCCGTGGCGGATGTCATACCTCGAAGCCCTTGGGCAGCATGAGAAGGCCAAGGGTCCGCCCAAGCCCTCCTCGGGCTCGTTCCTTCTTGACTATTGGAATACGCCGCAGGACGACGTCGCGAACCACGTCATCGTCCGCACCGGCGCGGGCATGATCCTTCTCAACGCGTACCCATACGCCAACGGCCATCTCCTCGTCGCCCTCGGCGAGGCGCGGCCAACGCTGCTGGATTACGACTCCGCCCAGCGTGCCGCGCTCTGGATGCTCGTCGAGCTCGCGACCGATCTCATGCAGCGCGGGCTGGAGCCGCAGGGGATCAACCTCGGCATCAATCAAGGCCGCGCGGCTGGCGCGGGCGTCCCCCAGCATCTTCACGTTCATCTCGTGCCGCGCTGGGGCGGCGACGTCAACTTCATGTCAGTCGTCGGCAACATCCGCGTCATGCCCACCTCGCTCGAAGCCATGGCAAGCCGCTATCAAAAGACGTGGGCAGAGATGGCAGCAAAGTAATATAGATCAACGCACTGCGTCGCATTTCAAATAGAAAAAAGAACCCCGGCGATCGCCGGGGTCTTTGTCGCGCATCAGATTGTGATCATCACACTGTCGTACGACTTACTTTCCCTGCGTGGCGGGATCAACGATCTTGCCAGCGGGGATGCTCGCTGCGCCGGGCTTGGCAGCCGCGGCCCTGGAGTAGGTCATCTCCATCGCGCGGAACTCCTTGCCAGCGCTGTCCGTGTCGAACATCTCGAAGACCATCGTCTCCTTGTTCGTGTTGCGGCTGACCGAGCGGAACTGCTTCTTCTGGCCGCTCATCGGATCAACGTAATCGCCCTTGAACTCGAGCGAGCCATCGGCCTTGCGCTCACCGGTGAAGTGCATCATCCCCGTGGTCATGCTGTCCATCCACATGGACTCGTACTTCTTCGTTGCGTTGTTGTACCCGGTGAAGCCCGTGCCGTTGAAGGCCTGGCCCATCATGTCGCCCTTGAACTCCTGCTGCACGAAGCGGCCGCCCATCACCGGGACGATTTGCGCCGTGCCCTTAGTCTCCATCGCGGGAGCGTTGGGTGCCATCCACGACTTGCTCGCGACGGTCCAGTTGCCCGTCATCTCCGCCAGCAGCTGCGCGTGCTCCTTGCCCGGCTGGTTCGCCGCGGCCCACGCCTGCATCATCTCCTGCTCGTCGCCCGCCCCAGCGCCCTTCGCCGCGCCCTTCGCGGCTTCCTGCGCAGCCTTCGCGGCCTTCTCGGCCTCCTGCTTGGCCTTCTCCGCGGCCTGCCTGGCCTGATCAACCGCCTTCGTTGCCGTGTTGCTCGGCACGCCTGGCATCGCAGGTTTGTCCTGCGCAAGCGCGAGGCCCGATACGGACATGAGCAACGCCATCGACGCGATACATGCGATCTTCATTCCAGCTTCTCCATTCGCCAGCCCTACCAGGCCGCACCGTTCGAGCACGCGCCAGACCACCAGAATTCAAGTGCCCACGCGGGCACAAGGAACACAGCGTTCCAGCTATCGATCGCTCGAACTCCGACAAGCGTACGCGGGAATCCACTGGGGTCAAGAAAAATGTTCGGACTTTGGTTGGCACCGGATGCGCAGCCGATCCGTGTTCAAAGAGCCCGCCTCCGCCAGCCCAACGCCGCCGATCTCGCACTCACGCAATCTTCGGACTCTGCCCAGCGCGCTCCATCGCGATCATCGCCGCGCCCAGCACGCCCGCATCATCATCAAGGTGGCTCGCCACCACCGTCAGCTTCTTGCACGCATCCGGGAACGCCACCTCGCGCGCCTTCATCTCCACGCGCTCAACAAACGGTGCGCCCAGCGCCTCCGTCAGCCCGCCGCCCAGAACCACCCGCGGCAGCGAGAGCAGCGTCACAACACTCCCCACCACCTGCCCGACAAGCTCCGCCGTCTGATCGATCACGTCGATCACGACCTTGTCCTCTCGCTCTCCCTCTCGGTAGTAGCGCGCCAGCGTCCGCGACTTGATCTTCTCGTAGTCGTTGCCGACCTCGGCCGTGAGCTTGCTCTTCGCGTTGGCCCTCAGCAGCCGCGCCAACCGATCCACCACCGCCGTGCGCGAGCACGCATGCTCGAACGACCGCATGCCCCGTGGCATGTTCGGGAACAGGATCGTGTGCCCGATCTCGCCAGCCGTGAAGAACTGCCCGTAGTAAAGCCCGCCGTTCAAGATCATCCCGCCGCCGATTCCGGTTCCCAGCCACACGCCAAGCAAGTTGTTCACGCCCTTGCCCGCGCCCAGCTTCCACTCCCCATACACCGCGACATTCACGTCGTTGTCAAGGAACGTCTGGACCTTCAGCCGCCTGGTCATGAGGTCTGCCAGCGCGACATCATTCCAGCGCAGGTTCACCGCCTCGAGCACGATCCCCCGATGCGGATCCACAGCGCCCGGCGCACCGATGCCGATGCCACCAAGGCCCGCGGGCGTGATCCCCGCCTGCTCGCACGCCTCCATCACACCCTCGACGATGCGCCCGAGCACACCCTCGAGCTTCTCCTCGGCCTTGGTCTTGCGCTTGGCCGAGCCGATGACCTTGCACTCCGGCGAGACAACCCCGATCTGCATGTTCGTTCCGCCCAGATCGATCCCGATAAATGGCTTGGCTGGTGGCATGGGTCGCAGTGTACGTCCATCCAATCCTGGGTACCACGACGCGCCGCGGCGTGCCTCTTCAACGCCCCTCCACCTACACCAGCCGCGTCCTCATGAACACCACGCCATCAACTCGCGGCAGCGCCGCCGCGCCACGCTCGCCCCCAATCCGATAACAGCACGACCCACTCCCCGTCACGTGCCACACGCCCCCACACACACTGGCAAGTTCCGCCAACACCTCTGCAAGCCGCGGCTGCACACGCGCGGCCGCGCCCGCCAGGTCGTTCACCAGCGCCGAATCATCAATCACACCCGCCGCAATCGCCGCTGACACCACGGCACGCACCGCCGCCACGTTCGCTCGCCCACGCGCCGTTGGCGCAGCATCAAACGCGCGATACACGCCCCCCGTCGGACATCCAAACCGCGGCACCGCCAGCAGCACTTCCGCCCCGGCACGCCCCACACGCTCCACCACATCGCCAAGCCCGCCCACGATCGCCGGCCGCGCAGGCACCTCATCATCAACAAAGAACCCAACGTCGGACCCAAGCCCCATCCCAATCTCACGCAGCCGCGAAGCCTTAAGCCCAAGCCCAAAGAGCCGATCAAGCCCCAGCAGCACCGCCGCGGCGTCCGACGAGCCGCCCCCAAGCCCGCCCCCAACCGGAATCCGCTTCACAACCTCCACCCGCGCCGGGAGCGCCCGCCCCATCGCACCCTCCAGCGCCCGATGCGCCCGCACCGCCAGGTCCTTCTCAATCGGCCAGTCAATGAGAGTCGGTGCCACGGCATCCACGGCCCAACGCACCAAGCCCACACTCGCCGAGCCCTCAGCAAGCCGCGTCAGCACGACATCATCATGGAGATCAACGCAAGCAAACCAGCTCGCAATCTCATGAAATCCAGCCTTGGCGTGCCCCACCGCCAACGCCGGATCCACCAACAGCACAAGATTGATCTTCGCATGCGCGAAAACAGTGAGCGACCCAGTGATCATCATCGCAGCCTCGCCATCCAGCATCGCCCCAGCGTAGCTCAAGCCAGCCAGAAGGTGCACACCGCGGCAGCCATGAAGCATCTCATCAGTCCGCAGAACGCAGCGCCCAAAAGTAGAACCAGCCTCGGGGCCGGTCTCTTCCCCAGGCTGGCAAGCCCCTACGTGGCGTGTTGCTCCAAGGCCGGACGCCCCCCAAGTCCGTCCCCCCGAGTGCCCAGTCCCCAATCTCTTCCCTCACTTCCTCGCGTCCGGCATTCCTCCGGTCTCTCACCGCGGTGCCAGAGAATCGAAGTTCCGTACCCAAAGCGCGCGCTCCAGCCACCCCCAAAAGGCTCATTCGGGGCTTGGCCCTC
>JBBQGR010000203.1:0-5328 GCA_038323185.1 Phycisphaerales bacterium
CACGCCGGATTGGTCAGCACCACGCGGTAGCGGGCCTTACCGTCGCGAAGATGGGCCATGGCTTCGTTGACGTTTGCCATCGGGAAGGTCTCGACGATTGGGGCGATCTTGTGGCGGGCGCAGAAGTCCATCATCATCGCGACGGTGGCGGGGCTGCCGACGGGTGATCCCGAGACGCTCTTCTGGCCCATGATGAGGCTCATGGCCGGGATCGACATGGGCTCAAGGACCGCGCCGACGGTGTGGAACTTGCCCTTTGGTGCCAGGCAGTTGACGTATGTCGCCCAGTCCATCGAGACGTTGACGGTCGAGATGATGAAGTCGAAGGTGCCGGCGAGCTTGGTGAGTGCCGCGGCATCCTTGGAGCTCACGAACTTGTGGGCACCCATCGAGCGCGCTTCGGCCTCCTTTTCGGGCGAGCTTGAGAAGGCCGTGACCTCGCACCCCCATGCGCGAAGGAAGCCAATGGCCATGTGTCCCAGGCCACCGATGCCGATGATACCCACGCGATCGGTTGGCTTGATGCCGAGCTGGATGATGGGGTTGAAGACCGTGATGCCGCCGCAGAAGAGTGGGCCGGCCTTGATCGGATCCACGCCCTCGGGCAGCGGCGTGGCCCACGCGGCCTGCACGCGCACGTGATCGGCAAAGCCGCCGTGACGTCCGACGATGATCCCCTCGGCCGATGGGCAGAGGTTGTGGTCGCCGCCCATGCAGGTGCGGCAGGAAAGGCACGAGCGAGCGTGCCAGCCCACGCCCACCATCTGGCCCGGCTTGAGATGCGTGACGCGCTCGCCGACGGCGGTGATGCGTCCCACGACCTCGTGGCCCGGCACAAACGGATATTTGGTCATGCCCCACTCGTTGTCGAGCATGGAGAGATCGCTGTGGCAGATGCCGCAGGACGTGACCTTGATGTCAACGTCGTCGGGCTTCATGGTCGGGGCCTCGAACTCGAAAGGAGCGAGGGCGCCCTTGGCGGCGGTCGCGGCGAATGCACGGATCTTCATGGTGGTTCCTAGCGATGGGAGTCGAGAGTGTCTGTGGCGTGCTTGCGTCACGCGATGTCGCTCGCGTTGCGCGTGGCTTTCGGTGCGGCCCATCCGGCCCCGAGCCAACACGGTAGCACGAAATCCGATCTCTATACGGAGTCGCCGATCCGCTTTGCACACTGCACGCCGCTTGGCGGTTTCGGGTAGTCTTCCACCCCTTCCCCCGTTCCCGTCTACTTCCCCCGGCTCTCACTCCTCAGCGACCGGGCCAGCGACGTAATTCCTCGGAGTTTTGCATGAGCACGAACGAACCAGCATCCTCCCCGCGGCCCAAGGGCATCCTCGACTGGATCGAGTGGGCTGGCAACAAGCTCCCCGAGCCCGCGATCATCTTCGTGATCCTGGCCGTGCTTGTCGTTATCGCGGCGGACGTTGGCGTGCGTGTTGGCTGGACCATCCAGCCGGTGCAGCCGCGATTGGAGATGGTCGCGACGGTGGACGGGTCGGGAGCGCCCGTCCTCAAGCCCGACGGCACGCCGAAGATGATCCCCAAGGTCGACGAGCGCGGCAGTCCGATCGTCAGGCTCGAGTCGGCGGGCGCCCCGCTCGTGCCCCGAAGCCTGCTGACCAGCGACGGGATCTATTGGGCGCTCTCGTCCATGCTGCGCAACTTCACCGGGCTGCCGGCGCTGGGGTTGATCTTCGTCGCGATGCTGGGGATCGGAGTCGCGGAGAAGTTTGGGTTCTTCTCCGCGCTGATGCGGTTCCTCGCGACCATCACGCCCAAGCAACTCCTGACGCCCGCAATCGTGCTGATCGGCGCCAACGCGTCGGTCGCGAGCGACGCGGGGTACATCATCCTGCCGCCGCTGGCCGCGGCGCTCTACCTCGCCGTGGGGCGGCATCCGATCGCTGGTCTCGCGGCGGCCTTCGCGGGGGTGGCGGGCGGCTTTGGCGGTGGCTTCTTCCCCACGGGCGGCGACGGCGCGCTCACGGGCTTTGCGCAGGACGCGGCACGGGTGATCGATCCCGACTACACCGTCAACATCCTGCACAACGCGTACTTCAAGGCGGGCTCGGCCATCGTGGTCATGATCGCGGGCTGGCTCGTGACAGACCTGATCGTCGAGCCCCGGCTGAATCGTTCGGGTCGAGTCGTGCTCGGCGCCGAAGAGGCGAGCGTGATCTCCAAGATGTCGCTAACGCGGCGAGAGAGCCGCGCACTCGTGGCCGCCGTGGGCGCGAACATCGCGGTACTGGGCGTGGTCGCGGCCCTGATCCTGATTCCGGGCGCACCCCTGCACGGAGCGGGACAGCCGACCCTCGCAAACGACCGGGCACTCTTGCAGCACCTTATCAGCATCGAGGCGCCGCTTGGGAACACTCCGGACGCTTCCGGTGTCGTGCCGGGTCTCCCTCCACGCGCCGCGGCGGTCCCCGCCCATGACGTGCTCTCCCGCGATCCGCTGGTGGTAGCCGAGCTTTCTTCGAGGGGAGGTCTGATCGAGTCCCCCGGCCAGCGCTGGTCGCACGTCATCGTCCCAGTCATCTTCCTGGCGTTCCTGATCCCGGGCATGGTCTATGGCGCGCTTACCGGCACGCTGCGTAGCCAGAAGGACTTCATCGACGGCATCTACCACGGCATCAAGAGCATCGTTCCCGTGCTCGCCATCGCCTTCTTCATGGCCCAGTTCGTGAACTACTTCGCGTACACGCGTCTGGACCGGATGCTCGCCTACGCCGGCGGCTCGCTCCTGGTCGCCGCCGACATGCCCATCCCCGTCCTGCTTACGCTGTTCGTCGGGATCGTGATCCTGGGCGACTTCGCGCTCTCGGGCATGCTCAGCAAGTTTGGCGTCCTCGCGCCGATCTTCATCCCGATGTTCATGATGGTCGGCATCTCGCCCGAGCTCACCACCGCGGCGTACCGCATCGGCGACAGCGTCGTGAACATCGTCACGCCGCTGAACAGCT
Source organism: Phycisphaerales bacterium (assembly GCA_038323185.1). Taxonomy (GTDB): domain Bacteria; phylum Planctomycetota; class Phycisphaerae; order Phycisphaerales; family UBA1924; genus JBBASU01. The sequence continues at coordinate 2,967 of JBBQGR010000203.1, forward strand.
ACCTGCTCATCATCCTCGTGGTCCTGCAGAAGTACCAGAAGGATGCTGGGCTCGGAAGCCTGATCTCGCTGATGATCCCCTACTCGGCCATCTTCTTTGTGATCTGGACGGGATTCCTGCTGGCGTGGTACACGCTCGGATTCGACCTGGGCCCCGAGAGCCCGCTGGGCTACATCCCGCCACAGTAATTCGGTCGGGTGATTACCCGCCGCTGGCCTTGGCCGGATAGCCCAGCGTGACGAACCACTCGACGAGCGGGTCGCGGTGGTCCCCCTGCAGCTCGATCTCGCCCGACGCGACCGAGCCGCCGGTGGCGAATCGCTTTTTGAGCTGGGTAAGCATTGCGGTCAGATCGTCGGTGCGGGGCGATCGTGGCGCCAGGCCGCTGGCGACCGTCACGACCTTGCCGCGACGCTTCTCGCGCCGAACCCGGACAGGCTGATCGCGCGGATGCAAGACCTTGCCGTCCGTGCCACGGGGGCATGCGCAGGCCCCGTGCGGCTTGCCGCAGCGTTCGCACGTGACGGGTCGTTCAAGAGAAGTTCCAGCAAAGAGGCCGCTCATCGCTCCCAAGGTAGCGTTGGAGCCGCCCATGCGAGGAGCGGTAAGCATCCCCATGGCCCTGCGGCGGCCCCCGGCGTCCCTCCCTCCGCGAGGGTTTGGTCGCAACCTAACGCCTCCCGCGATTGAGACTTCTTGCTATACTTTCGGCGGTCTTTGAGGGGCACTTCGCGACGTGCGGAACTGCCCTCATGATCACCGACGCTTTCTCGGCCCGAGTTCAAGCACCGGTTCACGTGAGCACTCAGGGGCATGAAGGAATGGCGTCGTTATGAAGCTCTATGTCGGCAATCTCTCGTTCAAGACCACCGAGCAGGAACTGCACGAGTTGTTCTCGCAGTACGGCCAGGTCACTTCCGCGCAGCTCGTGATGGATCGCGAGACCGGGCGCCCCCGCGGCTTCGGCTTTGTCGAGTTCGCGAACGACGAGGAGGCCAAGGCGGCCATCAACGCCCTCAACGGTCAGAATCTCGGCGGCCGTGACCTCACGGTTAACGAAGCCAAGCCCCGCGAGGGTGGCGGCGGCCGTGGCGGGTTCGGTGGTGGCGGCGGCGGCCGCAGCGGTGGGGGCTACGGCGGCGGTGGTGGTGGCGGCGGTGGTGGCGGTGGCCGCGGCGGCTGGTAAGCCAAGAACCGCAGCTCACACTGTGGATCAAGATGAGTCACTTCGAGCGGGGCCCCTTCGGGCTCCGTTTTTCATTTTTTGCATCCGCGCTAGTTCGGTAGCGAGATCGCGCCGCGATCTACGACTCACACAGCTCCAGCGGCAGCCCATCGGGATCATGGAAGAACGTGAACCGCTTTCCCGTGGCGTCATCAACGCGGATTGGTTCGCACGCAACGTTGCTCGCCGCGAGCTCGGTGACTGCCTGCTGGATGTCAGCTACTTCAAAGGCCAGGTGACGCAGGCCGCGAGCTTCGGGATGCGACGCGCGCATCGGCGGATCGGGGAATGAGAAGAGCTCGATCTGGCCGCCATCTTCGAGTGCGAGGTCGAGCTTGTACGAACTGCGCTCGGGGCGAAACGTCTCCGCAACGACTCGCAGGCCGAGTACTTGGGTGTAGAACCGCTTCGACCGCTCGTAGTCCGAGCAGATGATCGCAATGTGATGGAAGCCAAGTCGCATCGGTAGCGGCACGCTTAACCGGGCGCGAGGCGCACAACCTTGTCGGGCCCGTTGAGGACAACGTAGATCGTGCCATCGGGCCCGACCACCACATCACGCACGCGTCCCATGCCGTGCACGAGTTCCTCACGCTCCGCGACGTAGGAGTTGCCGCCCTCTACCTTGATGCGGATCCGGTCCACGTTCTCGCCCGAGAGGCCGCCCGCAACCAGATCGTTGCGCCACTTGGGGAACGCGCCGCCCGAGCCCTTGTCGCCATCGCCACGCACCACATCAAGCCCGCACGCGCCGATGGATGGGAGCCACACGAATATCGGCATCACGATCGACGCATCGACATCACCGCCGCTCGGCACCGCGCCCGTCGAGCTTGCCTCGACGCGATCCGCAGACGCGGGCCACGGCGTGCGCAGCGGCGAGTTGTTGTAGTTGATGCCGAAGGAGACCAGCGGCCAGCCGTAGTTGCGGCCCTTCATGACCAGGTTTACTTCGTCGCCGCCGCGCGGGCCGTGCTCGGTGTCCCAGAGGTTGCCATCGAGATCGAAGGCCAGCCCCTGCGGGTTGCGATGGCCATACGACCAGATGCTCGGATACTCGCCCCTGGCGGCATTGGCCTCGCCCACAAAGGGATTGTCGGTGGGAGTGGTACCGTCGTCAAAGAGGCGATGAACCTT
>JBBQGR010000204.1:0-5326 GCA_038323185.1 Phycisphaerales bacterium
CTGCTTTAGAGGCTGCAGGTTCCGGTCACGACGAACTGGGCGAGGATCTGAGCGTCGTTCAGGTCGGCGTTCTCATCGCCGTTCATGTCGCCGCTGAGCCAGTTGGCGCCGGGGGCGAGGGTGCCGACGAAGACCTGCGCCATATTCTGGGCGTCGTTCAGGTCGACGTTTTCGTCCTGGTTGAAGTCGTAGTCGCAGAGGGAGGCTGGCGCATCGGGGCCCTGGACGCCGAAGTTGATGCTCTGGACGGTGTGGGGGCGGAAGAGGCCCATGTTGGCCTGGACGCTGACCGGGGGCTGGTCTGCGGTGAACCAGAAGTTGTACATGGTGCCCCAGCGGAGAGAGTTGCCGTTGGGCGCGGCGGCGAAGTCAGGGCCGGTCCAGGCCATGTTGCCGCCGGTGGTCGTCATCGCCCAGTCGGTGTTGGCGGATGTGTCGCCGGAGTGGTAGTTGACGTCCTGGAAGCCCATGCCCGAGACGCTGACGCCCGCGGGGATCGGGATGGTCAGCGAGTTGGCGGCGACATGGCTGTTGAGGTTGAAGATCGCGTAGTCGTAGAGCCACTGGCCGTTGCCAAGGTCCGTGACCTTATATCCGGTCCAGAAGCGGCCCTCGGCGGGGATGTCCAGGGTGTTGATGATGACGCGGTTATCAACAACGCCCACGCCCAGGCCGTTTTCGCGCCAGGCGCGGATGGCCGGGATGCCTTGGGCGATGTTGCCCTGCAGCGCGGGAGTGCCTGCGGCGGTGGCCATGGTGATGCGGCGGTACGACGCGTTGTTCATCGAGGTCGCGAGTGTCTCTTCAGTGCAGACGTACACACCCTCGACGAAGTAGAGGTTGGCAGCGCTGTTGGGAACGATCTCGGCGGTGGGAACCTGCAGACGCCGGTTGATGGCGTTGGTTGCGCCGCCGCCCGTGGCGTTGCCGAACGAGCGGGTGTAGGGGTTGATGCCGTTCTTGGTGGCGAGGCGACCTTGGCCACCATTCCAGCCCGAGGAGTAGACGTCAAGACAGCCCGCGCCCAAGACGGTGCCGCCCTGGCCGTTGCAGGTACCGACGCAGCCCGGTCCGACCGCGGCGCAGCACGCCGTTTTCACCCAGGACTGACCGACCTGCGTCAGGCGGCCGTTGGCGAGGCGGTACATGTTCATCGCCATGCCGGGTGTGCCGTTGTTGGTCCAGTTGAAGTTCTGATTGCCGTTGTTGCAGGTGTTCGAGCCGATCGCGTAGGCGTAGATGCCACCGACCTGGCCGTAGTTGGTGATCGAATTGATGCCAGTCAGCACCACGTCGGGTTGCGCGAGCGACACGCCCGCCGAAGCAACAACCGCTGCCACCGCAACCAACGACCGCGCGGAGAAGACGCTCTGATTCATCACTGATACTCCCGTTTGGAAATCAACCGACCGCAAACACCCAGCCACACACGCCCGCCCGCCGGAATCGGAGACGGACCTACGACAAGACGCGACGATCGCGCCCTTCCGCCACGAACCCAAGACTACCACACCGCGGCGGGCCTGCCAAGTCAATTCTGGATCACTTGGTCCACCGATAACCCTGGGCCCGGACTCTCCTTGGGATTCGTGCCGGGCGGCCTTTCGATGGCGGGGACGGTTCACCTTTGGAGCCGAATCTGGCCCGGGCGGGGCCACGGACTCGTGCCCGGCGAGAATCCGCCGCCGCCGTTCCTATAGTCGAAACGCGGGTCGGAGGCCGCTTCGCAAGCGGGTCCGAGTCTGGCTGGCCTCTGGGCCAGTTCGAGGCATTCAGGTACACTCTTGCAGCGGATCGTCTAGCGAAAGGAACCCGGCGTGGCAGAGCGGCACTTCGACGTGGTCGTGATTGGTGGGGGTCCGGGCGGGTATGTGGCGGCGATTCGTGCCGCGCAGCTGGGGTACAAGGTCGCGATCATCGAGCGGGCCAAGCTCGGCGGGGTCTGCCTCAACTGGGGGTGCATCCCCTCCAAGGCGCTTCTCTCCAACGCCGAGCTCTTTGAAAAGCTTCAGGAGAAGGAAGCCTGGGGCCTCAAGATCGAAGGCGCGATCAGCTTCGACTGGACCAAGACCATCGGACGCTCGCGTGAAGTCGCGAGCAAGCTCAACAAGGGTGTTGAGTTCCTGATGCGCAAGAACAAAATCGAGCACATCGTGGCCAGCGCGAAGATCGTCGCGGCCAGCAAGGGCAGCGGCTCGGGCGCCACGCCCTGCCGCGTCGAGCTCTTTGATTGTCAGGTGCAGGAAGAGCGGACCGACTCGCCCGCGACGCCCGCGGCCGAGGCCCGCGAGACCATCGCCGCCACCAACGTCATCATCGCCACCGGCAGCGTCGCCCGCGACCTGCCCTTTGCGAAGTTCGATGGCGACAAGATCTGGGGTGCGCGCGAGGCGATGTTCAACAAGGAGCAGCCCAAGCGCCTGATCGTCGTCGGGGCTGGTGCCATCGGGATGGAGTTTGGCTACTTCTATCACACGTTCGGGACCAAAGTCACGGTGATCGAGATGATGCCGCGGATCCTGCCCGTCGAGGATGATGACGTCTGCCTCGCGATGGAGAAGGTCTACAAGAAGCACGGCATGGACCTGCGCACGAGCACGGGCGTCATGAACGTCGAGAAGACCGCCACGGGCGTCAAGGTCACCGTCGCGCCGATGGTCAAGGGCGCCGATGGCAAGATGGCCCCCGATGCCGCAAAGAAGGAAGTGCTCGAGGCCGACAAGGTCCTGCTCGCCGTGGGCGTCAAGGGCCGCTTCGACGGGCTCTTCGACGCCTCGCTCGCTCTCGCGGTCGAGCGCGATCACATCAAGACCGACTTCCGCCCCACTGGCTGGGACGCCCCCGGCAAGGGGACGGTCAACGAGGTGGTGGACTACAAGACCAATCTGCCGGGCGTCTATGCCATTGGCGATGTCATCGGCCCGCCGTGGCTCGCTCACGTCGCCAGCGACGAGGGCATTCTCTGCGTCGAGCGCATGGCCTGGCGCGATGGCAAGACCGAGCACGGCAAGAAGCTTCACGAGCCCATTCCCATTGACTACTCCGTCATTCCCGGCTGCACGTATTGCCACCCGCAGGTCGCCAGCGTCGGCTTCACCGAGCGCCATCTCAAGGAGATGGGCAAGGTCAAGGGCAAGGACTACGACACCGGCACCTTCAACTTCGGCGCCCTGGGCAAGGCCATCGCCACTCGCAACACCGACGGCTTCACCAAGATCATTCGAGGCCTCCCCCGCGGCGAGATCCTGGGCGCTCACATCATGGGCGATCAGGCCACCGAACTCATCGCCGAACTCAGCCTCGCCCGGCGCCTCGAGGCCACCACCGAAGAGATCATCTGCACCGTCCACGCTCATCCCACCATGCACGAGAGCGTCCGCGAAGCGGCGCTCGCGAGCGAGGGACGCGTGATCAACTCGTAAGAGCTATGGCAAGCATCCTTCAGAGCCGTCGGCGCAAGCCGACGGTTTCTCTTTTTGAGAGGTGAGCCAGGACTACAACCATTCCGCCAAAGCTCGGAATGATCGTGGCACTCGGCGTGGCCGACGGTAGATTCTGAAGACCCGCAGGCTCCGGCGGCTTGCGCCGCTCGGCTCTGAGAGACTGGCGTGACGTCCCTGTTTGAGTACCTTGTGAAAATGGGCAGTCTCTGCACCTTTCTGCCGCGGTCTGGTACGATTGCGTGGGCTGGAAGGGGAGATTCATGCGAACACACGCGCGTTTCGTTTCGTTGGTGGCCGGGTTCAATCTACTTGCGTTTGCGCCAGTGCATCTCGCGCTGACCCCTGTTGCTCGCGCTCAGTGCGGCGTCTGGGATGGTGCGCTCGCCTCGCCCCTGGGTGTCAATGCCGATGTTCGCGCGCTCACGACGTGGGACCCCGATGGCGTGGGGCCTGAGCCCGTTCGCATCGTCGCGGCGGGACGCTTCTCGCTCGCCGGTGCCAACGCGGTGGGGGGCGTGGCCTCGTGGGATGGCGCGCAGTGGCGGCCGTTCGGCGATGGCTTTGCCGATGGCCTGGTCCTCGGCGTTGATCCGGCCATCACCACGTGGGATCCGGATGGAAATGGGCCGCAGGTGGCGCAGGTCGTCGTCGGCGGGCGCTTCACCATTGCTGGAGGCGTTCCAGTCAACGGGATTGCGCGATGGAGCGGCTCGGCCTGGCTCCCCTTTTCCGGCGGCATGACGCTCGGCGCGAACGAGACAGAGGTTCGTGCGCTCACGACCTGGGACCCCGATGGGCCCGGTCCGCTCTTCCCGCAGCTCATCGCTGGCGGCTCCTTCACCAACGCTGGCGGCTTCACGGTCAACAACATCGCGCGCTGGGACGGCGCGGCGTGGCAGCCCTTTGGCAGCGGCATGAATGGTGCCGTGCTTGCCCTCACGACCTGGGACCCCGATGGCGCGGGCCCACTCTTCCCGCAACTGTTCGCGGGCGGCATCTTCACGACCGCGGGCGGGACCGCGACGAATCGAGTCGCGCGCTGGGACGGTGCGGCGTGGCGCGCCCTCGGCACCAGCGGCGGCGGCGTCACGATCATCGCTGGCGCCGCGAGCGTGCGAGCGCTTCGCACCTGGGACCCCGATGGCGCGGGCGCACTGTCGCCCGAGCTCATCGTCGGTGGCGTCTTTGATCGCGCCGGAACCGTGAATGCCAACCGCGTGGCACGTTGGAACGGATCAGCATGGCAGGCCCTCGGCACTGGCCTGAGTGGCAACGTCGAGGACTTCACCACATGGGACTTCGACGGCGCGGGTCCGCTCGGATCGGACCTGATCGCCGCGGGAACATTTGCGGGCACTGTTGATGGCCAGCCACGCGGCGTGGCGCGTTGGACCGGCACGGTGTGGCAGCCGATCCGCGCCAATCTCTTCGAAGCCTCGCCAATGGCCTACGCCGTCACATCATGGGACGCCGACGGCGCGGGACCGCTGCCGCCGGACCTTATCGTCGGCGGGCAGTTCGTCACTTTCGGCGGCAACTGGACGAACAACGTCGCGCGGCTTCGCGCGGACGTGTGGGAAGGTTTTGGAGCACCGAACTTCGGCGAGATCATCACCCCCGCTTCGTTCGGCGCGCTGGGCCTCTGGGACGCGGATGGCGCGGGTTCGGCCGAGTCGTCGCTCATCGTCGGGGGTTCGTTCCGCCGTATCAACGGCGTGACATTCAACAACATCGCGCGATGGGACGGCGGGGCGTGGCAAACGCTCGGCACTGGGCTGCCCACCGGCCGCGGCGGCCAGAATCCGCGCGTCGATGACCTCACGACCTGGGACGCCGACGGCGCGGGCCCGCAGCCGCCGGCGTCCCAGGTCGTGAGGTCATCG
>JBBQGR010000205.1:0-5290 GCA_038323185.1 Phycisphaerales bacterium
CGCCTATTGACCTTTGCCGCTTCGCGGCGAGGAGGTTGGGGAGGCCCAAGAGGTTGGGGAGGCGTGCGGAATGCACTTCTGGTGCTTGTTGTCGGCATTGCAGGGGCGAGAGTGGTGGTGGGGTGCGCGATGGGAGCGCAGACCACGATCAATTCGTCGGAGCACGAAGTGATCGTGGCACCGGGCACCTGCACCGCTTCGCGGTGCTGGGAGCAATGTGCGGCGGTTGACGGGGGTGCCGCTTCGCGGCTGCCCCCGCCTATTGACCTTTGCCGCTTCGCGGCGAGGAGGTTTGGGTGGCGGGGATGGGGTTTGGGTATTGAGGTTTGGGTATTGGGGCTTGGGTGTGGGATGAAAACCGTCGGGGACCGGCGGGCTACCGGAGGTGGGCTACCCGAGGTGGGCCTCCCGAGGTGGGCTATCTAAAGTGAACCACTCGGGCGGGGTACTTGGAGCGGGTCAGAAGGGGGCTGGGTTATCGAAGGTGACTCGAGCTCCGGTGTCGGGGTCGTTGAAGCTGAGGTAGCTGGCGTGGAGCATGAGGCGGCCGCTGGCGGATTCGTCGCCGTAGAGGATGTCGCCGAGGATGGGGCAGCCGAGGCCGCCGCGTTGGTGAGCTGGGGCGTTGGGGAAGGCGTCACTTGGCGTGGCGGCGTGGACGCGGATCTGATGGGCGCGGCCGGTGATTGGCTCGAACTCGAGTTTGCTGCGGGCGATGGTGCCGCGGGAGCCGACGTGGGTGGGGGCTGTGGAGAGGAGGCGGAAGTGGGTGCGTGCGTCGCGACCGTGGATGAAGTCGATGATCTGGTAGGGGCGGCGGTTGATGTCGAGTCGCATGGGGAGGTCGATGGTGCCGCGGGATTGGGCGGGGCTTCCGTCGACGAGGGCGACGTAGCGCTTTGAGACGGTGCGGAGCTCAAATTGCAGGCTGATGGCCGATTGGGTTTCGGGCGTGAGGCCGACGACCAGGAGGCCGGACGTGTCCATGTCGAGGCGATGGACGATGAGGGGTCCTCTGGCGCGCGGGATCATCTCGCGGACGCGGCTGATGACGCAGTCGGCCTTGTGGGCACCTTTGCCGGGGACGGAGAGGAGGCCGGAGGGCTTGTCGACGACGACGTAGCCGCGGGACTCGTGGAGGATGCGGAGGGAGGACACGAGTGGAGGCTAGGGGATGTTTGGTGGTGTGGAATGGAGGGAGCGGGGTGTGTGGCGGGGTCATGGTGCCAACAATGAAGGCATGATGATCCGGACTGCTGCGTGTGTGGTTGCGTGTGGCCTGCTGGTGGCGAGCGCGGTGGCGCAGCCGGCGGGCGTTGGTGGCGGGGCGAAGGGACCCGCGCTGAACTGGCGTGAGCTGGAGACGCCGCTGCTGAAGAACCAGCGGCAGTTGACGCCCGAGCAGCTGTATCTGAAGGCTGGCGAGGCGTACTTCAGCCCGGACTCGACGTGGGTTATCTTCCAGGCGACGGCGCGGCCGTCGGGGGGCGTGGCGCCCGAGCCGTTCTATGGGATGTATGTCGCGGAGCTGGCCAAGGACCTTGAGGGGACGGCGGTCTCGCTGCAGCGGATGTCGCGGATCAGCCCGGTGGGGAGCGCGAACACGTGCGGCTGGTTCCACCCGACGAAGGCGGACATGGTGCTCTATGGCTCGACGCGGGTTCGGCCGAGCGATGAGCAGAAGTCGGGGTTTCAGGTTGGGACGCGCCGGTATGTGTGGATGTTCCCCGAGGAGATGGAGATCGTTGAGCAGAGCGTCTTCCGGACGGACGCGACGGGTCCGGGCGAGGATGCGGAACGGCGGCGGATCCGGCTGTCGTTCCCTGAGCCTCGGATTGTGTTTGAGAAGCCTCGCTATGACGCGGAGTGCTCGTGGGACGCGACGGGGCGGTTCCTGCTCTACACGCATGTTGAGGCGGCGCCGGACGGGCAGCCTTCCAAGCCCGACGGCAATCTGTACATCTACGACGTCAAGACGAAGAAGCACCACGCGATCGTGGTGGCGCGGGGGTATGACGGCGGGCCCTTCTTCTCGCCCGATGGGCGGAGCATCGCGTATCGCTCTGATCGGCGCGGCGACGACAAGCTGCAGTTGTTTGTCGCGGACCTCAAGTTCGAGAAGGGCGCGGATGGCGTTGAGGTGCCGGTGGGGATCGAGAAGGAGTACGCGCTGACGGACAATGAGCACGTGAACTGGGCGCCCTTCTGGCACCCATCGGGGGAGTTCATCGTGTACGGCAGCAGCGAGCTTGGGCACAGCAACTATGAGCTGATCGCCATTGAGAGCGACATGGAGCGGATCCGCACGGGCGTTGCGCCGGCTGATCTGCGGCACTTGCGCGTGACGTACGCCGATGGCGCGGACATTCTGCCAGCGTTCAGCCCGGACGGGAAGTGGCTGATGTGGACGAGCCAGCGCGGCGCGAAGGTCGAGGGTGAGGAGCGGCCGAGCAGCCAGGTCTGGATCGCGGAGTGGGTCGGTGGGAACCCGTTTGAGTCGGGTGCGAAGGCGGGGAGGTAAAGGTGGGCGGGTTGTTTGGCGCGATCTCGGCGGATGATCGGGATGAGGAGCTGGTGCGCGCGTATGAGCGTGCCGGGCGGACGCTGGATGATCTGCCGTACACTCCGGATTTTGATGCGATCTACTCGGAGTCTGGGGGCGATGGCGCGTGGTCTTCGCGGCGCGAGGCGTTTCATCGGCTGCACAATCTGCGGAAGGCGTCGCGCTTGCCGCGGATGGGTCGCGCGGCGGGCGAGTCGATGAAGGTGACGGCCAGCGAAGAGGCGCGGCTTACGGAGATGGTGACGCTGCGCGTCGGGACGCTTGGGCAGCGGGACCAGCTGATCTTTACGCCAGCGTTTGATGAGATCGTGCAGGCGTTCAACGCTGCGACGGGGCGGAGCCTCTCGCCGCATGACTTGTGGCGGCTGTTGGCGAAGATTGCGAAGTAGGGTGGCGGGGGCTTGCGGCGATCGTGTCCTGGGTGGTGTGGCGCTTTGCTGCGATGCTCTTGGTGTGCCGCAACCACTACACTCTGCCGGGACGCCGCTCCACACCGAGGTACCTTGCGATGAACGCTCCTGCTGGCTCAGTACGTACGCTCCTCTCTGGCCTGATTGACTACGCCGGGCTCTTTCCGCCTGCGCGGCTTGATATGGCCGCGGCGGCGGAGGCGTACAACCGCGCGCGGGTGGGAGAGCATGAGTGGATGCTGGGGCGGTTCATCTGTCCGGTGTCGCGGCTTGAAGAACTGACGCAGCACGCGAGCGCGCTGATGCCGGGGACGGCGGGGACGAGCGGGTATCGCGAGCACGCCGACTCGGGCGAGCCGTGGCGCATCTCGGCGCTGATCGACACGGACATCAAGCAGATGGAAGCGGCTCTCGACGCGATCGACGCGTTCAACGAGCGGCACGCTTCGGTGGACGCGGGTCAGGCCGTGGTGGATGTGGTCGAGCTGAAGGTTACACAGGTGAACGAGATCGACTGGGTGCTGGACCAGTTGCCCGATGAGATCTATCCGTTCTTTGAGTTTCCGGTGAGCGCGGACTGCCGCGGATTTGTGGCGGCGCTCTCGGGCGAGCAGGCGGCGGCGAAGATCCGGACTGGGGGCGTGGTTCCGGGCGCGTTTCCGACGCCGCAGGAAGTGATCGCGTTCCTCAACGCGTGCGACGCGGCGGACGTTGCGTTCAAGGCGACGGCGGGGCTGCACCATCCGGTCCGCGGCTCGTACCGGCTGACGTATGAGAAGGATTGCGCGAGCGCGCCGATGTATGGCTTTCTGAACGTGTTCATGGCCGCGTGCTTCATCAGGATCAAGGGCGCCAACGACGCGGACGCGATCCGGCTGCTGACGGACGAGTCGGCGGCGAGCTTCAAGTTTCTTGAGGATGTGGCGAGCTGGTCTGGTCACGGCTTGGAGACGGCCCAGATCGCGGCGGTGCGCGAGTCGTTCGCGTTGTCGTTCGGAAGCTGCTCGTTTGATGAGCCGGTGCAGGAGCTGGTGAAGATTGGGGCGATGTAGAGAGATTAACTAGAGGCCTCACTTGAACTGACCCATCCCACGTTCCGTTGACACAAACCAGCCCGGGCTACAACAGCCCGCAGGAAGGAGTGTCACGATGGGCAAGCAGGTCTATTCGGAAAAGTTCAAGCGGGGCGCGGTCGAGCAGGTCGTCGTTCAACGCTGCACCATGAGCTCGGTCGCCAAGCGTTTGGGCGTCAACTACCACACCCTGCGCGGCTGGGTCCAGGAAGCCAAGGCGGCGTCCGCCACTTCCACCATCCCCGCCCATCTTCCTGCCCAGGTGCGGCTGCGCGAGCTCGAGAAGGAGAACGCGCGCCTTCGCATGGAACGCGACATCCTAAAAAAAGCGACGGCCTTCTTCGCCAAAGAGCACCTGTGAAGTTCTCCTTCATCAAGGACCATCGTGACCGCTTCGACATCGGCGTCATGTGCTCGGTCTTCGGCGTCGGTCCCGCCGGGTTCCATGCCTGGCTCACACGCCCCGAGTCCGCCCGCGATACCCGCGCTCGCGAGCTCTCCGGAGCGATCCGCCTCATCCATCACGAGGCCAGCGGCGTCTACGGCAGCCTCAAGGTCACCAAGGAGCTCGGGCATCGCAAGCAGATCGTCAACAGGAAGACCGTCGCGAAACTCATGGCACGCATGAGATTGTGCTCGAAGGTCCGCCGCAGGTTCCGCGTCCGGACCACCGACTCCAACCACGCCAACCTCGTCGCGCCCAACATCCTTGATCGGAAGTTCGCCGCGGCCACGGGCCCGGATCAGGTCTGGGCGACGGACATCACCTACATCCACACGGACGAGGGCATCTTGTACCTCGCGGGCGTGATTGATCTCTACAGCCGCAGGATCGTCGGATGGAGCATGGACAGCACGATGACCACCCAGCTCGCTCTTGACGCACTTTCCTCGGCTCTCCTGACGCGAAAGCCGTCTTTGCCTTTGCTGCATCATTCAGACCGTGGCGTGCAGTACACGAGCGTCCGCTCCAGGTCGCTGCTCGAACGGCACGGCATCCAGGCGAGCATGAGCCGCACGGGCGACTGCTAGGACAACGCGGTGGTCGAGTCGTTCTGGGGCAAGCTCAAGACCGAGCTGGTGTACCATGAGCGCTTCAAGACCAGCGATGAGGCCCGGGCCGCCATCTTCAACTATATCGAAGGCTTCTACAACCGCAGGAGACTCCACGCCGCACTCGGATACCTGAGCCCCGAACAGTTCGAGGCTCGAAAGTGCGGATAGTCAGTAGTGTGTCAATGGAC
>JBBQGR010000206.1:0-5271 GCA_038323185.1 Phycisphaerales bacterium
GTTGTCGCCGGCGACTTCGTGCGTCCAAAGCGTAACCGGAACGAGGCCCGCTCCCAGCGAGCCGAGGAATGTCTTTCGCTGCGGCACAGCGTCGCCCTTCTTTCCGAACCAAATCTCCCCGCCTTCGTCATATCGCGCAAGTGTCGCATCGGGATAGCGCCGGAATGTGCCCTTTGGGGGCTTCCATACCACGCCGTTGCGGAAGCGGTAGGAACTTGTATCGCTGCCGCTCTTGGCGTGCAAGGGCGTAGCTTTCCACGGACCCAGCGTGTGGCCGTCAGGATTCTTGTATGCTTTGTCTTGTACGTTGGTCCGTTCAATCCGGCCGATGCTGAATGACGGCTTGTGCTTCGCGAAGCAAATCAGGAAGTCGTGGTTGTCGCTGAAGTACGACGCATCGTTGGCGCGGGTGTACTTCTTTTGCCAGATGATGTTCGCGACGAAATTCTGGCTGCCAAACACGTCCGACATCACGCACCGCAGGTTCTGCACCTCGTTGTCGTCGATAGACACGAAGATCGCCCCATCCTCCGTCAGAAACTCCTTCAGCAGCGCCAGCCGCGGGTACATCATGCAGAGCCAGCGGTCGTGCCGGTCGAGCGTCTCTCCCTCCTTGCCCACGACCTTGCCGATCCACTGGCGGATCTCCGGCGAGTTGGTGTTGTCGTTGTACACCCATCCCTCGTTGCCGGTGTTGTACGGCGGGTCGATATAGATGCACTTGACCCGCCCCGCGTAGTATGGCAGCAGGGCCTTGAGCGCCAGCAGGTTGTCTCCCTGCACCAAAAGATTGCCCGAGCCAACTCCTCGATAGGCTTCGCCAGCCCCGCCGTCCTCACCCACGGAGAGGGCCGGGTCGCCGCGCAGCAGGTGGTACGGCACCTCTCGATGATGCCCGACCACGGCCTGCTTGCCAATCCACTGAAGACTCGCCATAGGTGGAGAGGGTACCGCAATACCGCCGCTCGCGCTGCCGTTCTAAACCGCAGCTTCGCGCGGCCCTACTCGTCCCACGCGCCCATGTCGATCAGTGCCCGGCCCGGCTGCTCCTGCCAGGGCATCATCGGCCTTGGCCATGATGAGCGGCGGCCTGCGCTGTCGACTCGCACCGCGCCCATGCGCAGCATGCGAGGCGTGCCGGGTGGCGAATCCGGCTGGGTTTCGGCGCTGGCGACCGTGCCGGGCAGGCCCGGCGGCAGTGGCACACGCACGCTCCAGCCTGTGGCGCTGCGCGTCACGGGCAGCAGCGGCTCGCGGCCGCCGCGTTCTTCTCGCAGCGCATCGTCCAAAGCTTGGATCACGGGGCGACGTTCGACGCGGCCATCCTCGTGCACGATCACGGCCCGCGCCATCGGGCCCGGCTCGCCGAACCAGATCTCGACGCGCTCGCGCGGCTGGCTGCCCACGCCCGACGGCGCCGTCGCGGGACGCTTGCACTCAATCAGCACTTCCCATCGCGCTGGGCTCGCGCTCGAGGCTGGCGCGCGCCGGAGGAGCGCGGCGGTGGTCCACTCGGGCCGCGACTGGCGCATCTCGCCGCGCTGCCAGACGTCCATCGTGTGGTCGGGCGAGAAGGGTGCCATCGTCAGGCCCGGCGGCGCGGCGCGAAGCGTCGGAAGAAGGGGGAGCGCGAGGCTCCAATCGCCCGCGTGGGCCACGACCTCGGGCGCGCTCGGGCCGCGCTGCGGCGCCGCGACAACAACCACCGCGGCGGCTCTTGCGGCGAGAGCCTTGGGCTCGGGGGTCTGGCCGCTGGCTTCGTCAACCAAGGCCCAAGCCAGCGTTGCACGATCAGAGAAGTTGACGATGCCGACGGTCGGGAGCGAGCGGGTGCCGTCGCCAGCCGCGACGCCCGCGTCATCGACGACCCACGCGCTGGCTGGCGGCAGCGCGGCGAGCCAAGCCTCGGCGCGCTGTGATACGCGCATGGGTGTCAGGCGATCATCGAGCAGCGATTCGAGCAGTTCGTCCATGCGGCCGTGGTCGGTCGGCCACGCTGGCGCGCGCAGGCCATTGCCAAAGTCCGCGATGACCGAGAGGCGATGACGCACGCGCGAGGAGAGGTCGCTGGAGATGCCCCACAGCCGCGCGAGGCCGGTGCGCCATCGGCGCTCGTTCTGCTTTGCCAGCGCCTCGATCGTCGGATCATCAAACCGCGCGAGGTCCAGCCCATCCTCGGCGCCGTTCGCGGCGGCGGGATCAAGGCCATCAACGAGCAGCCGGTATCGCCAGCGCGTGAGCGGACTGCGGGCCTCGACACGCACTCGCGCCAGAAGGTCAAGGTCGCCGCCACCACCGGGGCCCAGGACCGGTGTCCATGGATTTTCGATCTGCGAATCACCCGCGACACGTGGCAGGCTCGGAGTGAGCGCAAGCACAGTCACAACATGGTCGCGCCCCGCGATGCGGACGAGTCGGCCATCAAGATCGGCCGGGATCGCCGCGAGGATCGCATCGCGCCCGCGCTCGCTGCGCGACGACGCGGCATCAACGCTGCGCCACGTGCCGGGCGTCACCATCCAGCGGTCGGGCTCGTCGAAGGCGGCGGCGGTGTCGGCTGCGTTGGCCGCGTCGAAATAGATGGGGATCATGTCCACCATGATGCGGCGAAGTTTCGCGGGAAGCGCTGTGCCATCCTCGGCGATCACGAGCGGACCACTGCCGGTGTATCGCTGATCCAGCGGCACAACAACAGGCTCGCCCGGATAGACGTGCAGTCGTGGGAGAAGCGTGCGATCGGTTGTCGCGAGTGGCTCGGGGGGTTTGGGTGCTGAACCGCAACCGGTGGAGATGGCCGCGCAGGCGAGAAGCAGGAGCGCGGCGCAGCACGCGCGAGGTGCGAGCGTGCGTGTCATGCCTGTCATGCGTGTCATGCCTGTCATGCACTCTCCACGGGCAGCGTCGCGATGAGGTTCTCGACGACGGCGTCGGGCGCGATGCCCTCGGCGTGGCTCTCGAAGTTCATGATGAGGCGATGGCGGAGCGCGGGGAGCGCGGCCCAGCGCACGTCCTCGATCGAGGCCGCGACGCGACCGTCGATCAGTGCGCGGCACTTGGCGGCGAGCGCCAGCGTCTGAGCGGCTCGCGGGCTGGCGCCCAGCCGCACGTACTTCTCCACCATCGGCGTCGCGAGACGCTCGCCGCGAGGCGCGGTCGAGGCAGGGTGCGTTGAGAGGACCATCCGCACCGCATAGTCGCGCACGTGCGGCGCCATCGCGACAATTCGCACGAGGCGCTGGTGCGCGAGGAGCTGCTCCTGGCCCAGCACGCCCGCGATGGTCGCGCTAACGCCGGTGGTCGTGCGCTCGAGGATCTCCGAGAGATCCGCGCGCGAGGGCGTCACGACAAGGAGCTTGAAGAAGAAGCGATCAAGCTGGGCCTCGGGGAGCGGGTACGTGCCTTCCTGCTCGATTGGATTCTGAGTCGCGAGGACGAGGAAGGGCTCGGGGAGCGTGTGGGTCGTGCCGCCAGCCGTGACGCTGCGCTCTTGCATGGCTTCGAGCAGGGCGGATTGAGTCTTGGGCGTGGCGCGGTTGATCTCATCGGCGAGGACGATCTGCGCGAAGATCGGGCCCTTCTGGAAGACCATGCGGCGTTCGCGCGTGCCTCCCTCGCCGGGAGACTCAACGACGATGCTCGTGCCGGTGATGTCGGCGGGCATGAGATCAGGCGTGAACTGCACGCGCGAGAAATCAAGCGAGAGGGCCTTGCCCAGCGTGCGAACGAGCAGCGTCTTGCCGATGCCCGGCACGCCCTCGAGCAGCACATGGCCCGCGCAGAAGAGCGCGGTCAGCACGCCATCCACGATTCTGGCCTGCCCCACCACCGCCAGCCCGATCTGATCGCGCACGAGCGCGTAGTCCGCGCGGAAGCGCTCGGCTGCGGCCTCGACCTGCTCGGGTGTGCTCAGGCTCTGCATCCGAACTCCTTCTGGGTGGCACGCGTTTGGGTAACGCTTGTGAGTGGCACGACTTTGGGGGGCGCGCCACTCCGTGGCGTGTCTCTTCACTTCTACCGAATCGGCAGCAGGTCCACAACAACAGGCAAGTGGTCCGACGCGGCCGAGTCGGTGCGATCAAGCCCGAGCCGCGCGAGCGCCTCATCGGTGAAGCGGTTTGTATCGAGCGCGAAGGACTGCACGGCGTCGGCCGTGCTGTCGCTGAACATCACGTAGTCCAGGCGACCGGGCGCAAACTCGCTGCCCTCTGCGCGCCATGTGTAGATCGCGTTGCTGCCAAAGACCCAGGAGTCCGCGATGGTGAGATCGCTCGCGTCGAGGTCGATGCCGCTGCGGATCACGTCCAGCGGCGGGCGCGAGCCGACGAGATTCAGATCGCCGCCGATCACGATCATGGCGGGGCTGAGCTTCTTTGAGATCTCGCCTATGCGCTGAGCGATCGCACGCGCTTCTTCCATTCGCTGGCGATCCTCGCGGCTGTCCTTGGTGCCGCAGCACTTGAGATGAACGCTCGTGGCGAGCAAGAGGCCGGCAGGAGTCTGCACGGCCGCGACGGCGGCCCGAACCGGACCGCCTCCCTCGCGCTTCACGGCGGGGCCGATGGTCTTAATCGGGAATCGGCTCGCGACGGCGACGCCGCCACCCTGCGACATGTCACCCTCGGGCTTGCTGACGTCCCAGTTTCCGATGTCGGACAAGTTCGCCGTCAGCCAGCTTCGGACCACCGCCGCATCACCCTGGTCCCACTCCTGGAAGAGGATCACGTCGGGCTCGAGGGCTCGCAGGATTCGGCGGAAGGTCTCGGGCTCTTGCACGGGCTTGCCGCGCAGAACGTTGAAGCTCACGACGCGCACCGCGCCGCCCGGCTTGGCGGGAACATCCAGACTTGAGAGCTTGCGTCCGCCGATGCAGCGGGCCCGGCTCTCAAGCTCGAAGAGATCCGCGTATGCCTCGACGCGCCCATCACCATCGAGCGTCGCGACCACGCCCTTGATTGTTCCCGGCCCGAGAAGCCCACCGGCCGGGATCGGCGGCTCACCTTCGGGCGTGCGGGAGATGCGGGCCTCGTACCAGCTCGATGCGAACGAGGGAACCGTTACGAAGTCAAAGTCGAGCTTGCTCAGCGGCGTGCGTGTTTTATCACTGGCGATGGCGAAGATCGCCGTGCCGCGCTCGGTGCCGCCGCCCTCCTTCTGGGGCGAGAACTGCACTTCCATATCAACACCAAGCCCCGCGAAGGCCTCTTCGGTCGAGGTGCGGCCCGTCTCGGCGCTGCCATCAAGGTCGAGGTTCACGGCGAGCGTCTTGGTTGC
>JBBQGR010000207.1:0-5243 GCA_038323185.1 Phycisphaerales bacterium
ATGTCGATCTGGCGCTCATTAAGCTGGAAGACGCGCCGGTCGAAGGCCTCAACGCCACGCCGGAAGCGCGAGATGAGCTGGAGGGTCGGGAGCTCGGCGAGTTGCTCTTTGGAAAGAAATGCCGGCGCGCGGCGCTGTGAAGATCCGCCGCAGCAACCACCAGACTTGGTGGGGGTGGAGGACGTGGCGGACGTGGCGGAGTTGGCGGGGTCGGCGGACTGGTCGCTTGGTGTGGCGCTTGGGCGTGTGGTCTGGCTCACTTTAGTGGGCTCCTGTGCGGCTTGGTTCGGGGCCTCGCCTCGCACGCATCGTAGGTTCCGCGCGAGGTGCGGGACGTGGGTGGGGCGGCGATAGACCTACGCTGCACTCATGACCAACCCGTCCAGCGCGAGCGAGCCAGCCCATCCAGATCGAGCCCTCTCGCTGCGCGTCTCGACGCTGCCAAGAGACACTAACCACTACGGCACAATCTTCGGCGGCGTCATTCTCTCGTACATCGATCAGGCCGGTGCCGTCGAGGCTCGCAAGCAAGGACGCCACCGATGGGTGACGGCGGCGATTGATCGCGTGGACTTTCGCGCACCCGTGCACGTGGGCGATTTGGTCAACCTGTTCACGCGGCCGCTGCGTCTGGGCACCAAGTCCGTCACGGTGCAGGTGCAGGTCGAGGCCGAACGCTTCACGACGGGCGAGATTGTGCGCGTGACGGACGCGACGGTCACGATGGTCGCGGTGGATGAGCAAGGAACGCCGATCCCGTTCAAAACGCCGACAACGCTCTGAAGCTTGTCTCGATCGGCGGACGTTAGAGCGCAATGACCTATGGGCGCAACCCCGCAAGCCAGAACTTTGCATCACGGCACCACGATTTTGTGAACCCCGAGGCACGTTCTGACCGTATTGATAAACGACGAAAGTCCCATCCGCCGACCTGGCTTAGGCACGGTCGAGCGAGTGGCACGGTCCGCGGCGTTCCTTCCGCAGATCGCGACGGTCCCCGGGCGACGGTCCGGGGGAAAGAGTCCGGCGGCCGGGCGTATCTCCCGGTGGCGGCTGGGTGTGTTTCTTGCGAAAGGAGGTGATCCAGTGGTTGACTGTGATACGTGTATGGGGCTGCGTCTCTGAGACGCCCTCGACGGAGCTGCGTCCGCAGCCCGCAGCGGCTTGTGCCAGAGTGAACAACGAAGGAACAAGCCAGAGCCGGCCTCCCAGATGGGGGGCCGGTTTATCGTTCTAGTCGCGTTGAACTTTTGGCCGCGACCTTCCCAACGCGGTGTGTGAAACCACAAAAGAGACAGGAGCCCCGGAAGGATCCGGGGCTCCTGTGGTGATGCACTGTCACTCACGTTCAGTCACGATCACTCACGCGGACGGCCGCGTGATCGAAACTTACGCGCGGCGGCGACGGCCAGCGATCAGGCCACCCAGGCCCAGGAGCGCGAACGCGCCGGGGGCGGGGACGACCGTGAAGTACTGGTTGCCATCGAAGTTGCCGAGGTTGGTCTGGGCGAGGTTGCCGAGGTTGCCAAAGCCAGCGGGGAGCGAGCCGAGGAACTGGTTGGAAGCAAAGCCAGCGTCGCCCGAGGTGATGAAGGCCATCACGCGGACTTCGCCGAGGCCCGCGTTGCCGAAGTAGGTAGCAAGGTCGATGTCGAAAGCCACGCCGCTGTCGGCGGTCAGGGCACCGGCCGCGGAGCTGCCGTCAACACCGAGCGCGTTGCTGTTGTCCCAGCCGAAGTTGACGCCAGCAGCGCCAGCAACGTTGGCAAGCGGAAGGGCTCCGAAGCCGGAGTTGGTGTGAATGTCAAACCCAGCGGCACCATCGAGCGTGAAGCCGCGCACGCCGAGGAAGCCGCCGCCGACCTCGAGGCGGATGCCGCGCTCGGGGGTGAAGCCCGAGTCGAAGGTCAGGCCGGTCATGTTGTTGATCTCGTTGAACCCGCCGTCCTGATAGCCGCCAGCAAGTGCGCCGACGCCACCGGCCGCGGAATCAAAGAAGAACCACATCTTGTTGAAGTTGCCTTCGAGGTTGCCGGTGGTGAAGAGCTTGAGGCGACCGCCGGAGATGGTGCCCCAGGCGGCGTTAAGCTCGCTGCCGCCGTTGCTGGCCTGCGTGCCGCTGGAGTTACCGAACTGGGTGGCGTTGCCCTGCGTGGCGAGCAGCGGAGCGCCGGCCGTCGTGGCCTGGGCTTGGATCGCGCTGCCGGACTGGGCCATCGCGGAACCCGCGAAAGCCACGAGGCACAGAGCGGACATAGTGCAAAGAATCGTCTTCATCTCTAATCTCTCCATCGAGGCCCGCCATACAAAGGCGGGGTTTGGGTGTCTCTCGCCAGCGTTCGCCAGCTCACGGAGAATAATGCCGCAAAGCACTTGCGCCAAGTTGGAAACACCTTTCGAGCCGTGAATCGATGAGATTCATCGACCGCAGCTCGGCGAACCAGAACTTCCCATTGCTCAAGATTCGTTATTGGACCTTAGTATGGGTCGTTGGCGGCTGCTCGACCTGCGGAGACTGCGGAGTCCCGAGGTAGGTCAGCGCTCTTTCGAGGACGCGCCGGGCAACCGGGCCGGCGGTCGCCGAGCCGTACCGCAGGCTTCTTGGGCCGGGGCGCGGACCCGGATCGTCGATCACAACAACGACCACCAGTCGCGGCGACTCGAGCGGGCCGCCAGCGATGAAGCTGCTGTTGAACTGATTGTCGAAGTAGCCGGTGGAGCCGCGAGGACGCCGGAAGCCCTTGGGAGCGGCACCAAGCGGAATCTCGGCCGTTCCGGACTTGCCGAAGATGCGGTAGCGCCAGCCGCCTTCGGGCTTTTCCATCTTCGCCTCGACGTTGTCGGTGACGCCCGACAGCACGGCGCGCGTGAGCTGCGCGACGTGCGGCGGGAGCACGCGGTACTCAACGCCGGGGCCTTCTTCCTCCGCGGCGGCGGTCATGCGAAGGCGCGGGAGCGTGCCCGATCGCTCGCCGGTTCGCGCGAATGCGGAGAAGGCGCGGGCCATCTGCACGGGAGTGACCGCGATCTCGTGCCCATACGCAACCGAGGTCTGTGAGTACTTGGACCACTTGCCAAGCGGCGTGACGATGCCGGCACCCTCGCCCGGGATCGGTCGTCCCGGCACGCCCATTCCGGTGGGTCTTCCAAAGCCGAAGCGAGTGACGGCGGCGTGCATCTGCGCGTACGTCAGGCGCTCGGAAACGCGGACCATTCCGATGTTGGAACTGTTGATGAGGACCTCGGCCCAGGTCATCTGCTGCCGCTTCGTGACGTCTTCGATCTTGCGGCCGTACGAAGTGACCCAGTGGCCACCTTCGGTGTCGACGATCTCCTCGGGACGAGCGAGGCCGAGGTCGGTGACGGTGGACCAGATGAAGGGCTTGAAGGTTGATCCGGGCTCGTACACATCCTCGACGACGCGGTTGCGTCCCAGGGCCGCGTGGATCTGGCGCGCGGGATCTGGCTTGACGGTGCGGAAGCGGCGCTGGACCTTTAGCAGATCAGGCTCGCGTGCGGCGGGCGCTGCGGGCTCGCCGCGCTTGCGCGGGGGCGGGACCACAACCCACGGATACTCGGCGGCTTCAGGAAGGTCGCGGATGATGTCCTGCATCGCGAGTACCTCGCCGGTGGCGGGGTCAACAAGGATGATGCGACCTCCCGCGGCGTTGGTATCCGTCACGCCACGATTGATCTCCTCATCGACGATGCGCTGGAGCTCAAGGTCGATTGAGAGTCGCACGTCCTTGCCGGGAACGGGAGCTCGCACCTGACCGGGATCGATCCAGAGTGGCTGGCCCTTGGCGTCGCGCACGAATCGGATGCCGCCCTCGGTGCCCTGGAGCTCGTTGTCGAGGAGCTTCTCGGCGCCCATGAGGCCCTTGTCCTCGAAGCCGACCTTTCCGACGATGGACGCGACCTCGCTGCCGCCGACAAACTCGCGTCGCTGACGCTTCTCGAGCATCACCCCGGAGATGCGCAGCGTGGCGACGGCGCGACCTTGCTCTTCGGTGAGCAGGCCACCGATGGGGAGGTACCGGACGGGCTTCTTTGGAGCAAGCTCGACGAGCGTAGCGGCCACTTCCGGCTTTGCGGGCGCGCCGGGTGCGGGGGCGGGCGACACGCGCCGCCCGCGATCACGCGGCGGGCGCGGCTCGGGGAGTGCTGCGGCGCGAGCCTTGTTTCTTTCAATGCCCCAGACGATCCATGAGCCGACCTCATCGGCGGGCAGGCCCATCGCGTCTGCCAGTCGCACGATCTTCGCGTCCATCTCTTCTGGCTTGGTGCGCTCGAGGAATGCGACGGGATCGAAGACCACTCGCTCGCCGAGCGTGGTGGTTGCGAGGACGCGCCCACGCCGGTCGAGGATGTCGCCCCGCACCGGAGGCTCTGGACGCTTGGTTGTTCGTGGCTCGATGTGCTCAACCAGCGGTGCTTCGGGCGCGATCTGGAGCTGCGCGACACGGCCGAGGAGAACACCCATCGCGCCCGCAACGCACACGCCAAAGACGCCAGTGACGACGGCGAAACGCGTCAGGCTGTCTCTTCCGGCTCTGCTGGTGAGGGAGGAAGCCGAAGCTGAGGAACGCGCGAGCCTTGGGAACGCGGACATGTTGAAACCTCCTGCTGGCCACCGGCGAAGGTCGGGCGGATCCAGAACGCGCGGTGAGCAGGCCATGCCCACGCACCCGTTCCACCAGCGCTAGCGGCGTCCTTCATCGGTCCGTGCAACGCGCGGAGGCGCGGAATTGGAGGGGGGTAAAGTGCGCGAGCGATTGGAGGCGTTGGCTCGCGTGGCGGTGGGTACCTTGGGTCGGCGCGGCGGTGGAGACTGGGCCGCGCGAGTGGTGCTCGGCGTGGCAGGCTTTGGGGCTGCGTTTCGCGAGGCTTTTGTGGCCTGAGCTCCGGGGGCGGCTTGCGTTGTGCGGATGGCGGCGCGTGAGCGGGCCGGAGTGCCCGCGGGCTCATTCAGACGCGGCACGAGCGGGAGCACTTCGCGGCCATCCGCAACGACCCAGTCCGCGGGGAGCCCTGTTGGAATGCTGATCACCGGCTTCATCGGACCGAGATCGTTCGCGAGCACGCGGATGGCGCGCGGGGTGGTGTGAAGTGCGATCTTGGCGCGAAGCTCCCAGAGCCGCTCGTCGGCGGCCTGGATTCGGAGCTGGGCGCGGGTCAGTTCGCTTGCGACCTGCAGTCGCTGCTGGCGTAACGCGAGCAAGCTGCACCCGCACGCGCCGATG
>JBBQGR010000208.1:0-5242 GCA_038323185.1 Phycisphaerales bacterium
CGCTGACGTACTCGGGCGCGGAGCTCGCTCCGCCGCCACCACCACCACCGCCGCCACCCTTGCTGTCGATGAACTGGAAGCCCTCGACAACGACGCGCATCTTGGACTGCTTCTTGCCTTCCTTGTCCTCCCACATGTCGAGCTTGAGGCGCCCCTCGATGAAGACGGGGCGGCCCTTGGCGAGGTACTTGGCCATGACCTCGGCCTGCTTGCCCCAGGCCTCGCAATCAACATACGTCACGTCCTCTCGCTTCTCGCCGGACTGGAGCGTGTACGAGCGGTTGATGGCCATGCCGATGCGCGCGACGGACTGGCCGCCAGCAATACTCTTGAGCTCGACATCGCGCGTCAGATTGCCCATCAGATAGACCTTGTTGAAGTTGGCCATGGGTGTGCTCCTATCGGGAAAGAGACAGTGATCGGTCATGGTGATCGGTCAGGATGATCGGAGGGAGCATCCCCCCGGCTGCCGATGATTGCCCGATCATAACCCAACCGGAGAGAGCGTGCGCGCTGGGCGAATGGATTGTCGGTTGGCCCTTCAGAGCCGTCGGCGCAAGCCGATGAGGAAGGCTGGCGCGGCGGTGGGGTGGTCTTTGGAACGCGGAGGCCGCAGAGGGTTGCGGAGGAAGACGGAGGGAAGGCGGGCGAAGGCGCGGCGTGGCGCGAGAAACGAAGGTCGCAACGATGCGATCACGACATCTTCTCTTCGCCCCCAAAGGGGCAAAAGGCCGTAACCGCAGGTGGGGCGACGCGGCTCTGTGCGTCGCGGAACCCGTGAAAGATTTGATCAGAGTGCAAGCAGCTCCGGCAGGGGCGGAGGTGCGTGCGTTCGTTGCGTTTGGGGTGAGATTGGTTGTGTGAGCCCACAAAAAAGGCCGACCCTTGCGAGCCGGCCTTTTCATCGTAGATTCGGTTCCGTCTTGCTTACTCGGCCTCGGTCGCTTCGGGAGCGCTGGCCGCGGGGGCTGCGGCTGCGGCTGCCGCGGGGGCTGGCGCGGGTGCTGCGGCGGGCGCTGCGCCGACTGGCGTGGCGGGGCGCTCGGTGCGGAGCTTGGCCTCGACTTCGAGGTCCTTGCGGGCGTCCTGCGCGGCGACCTGCTCTGCGGTCATGTGATCGCAGCGAAGGAAGATGTTGCGCATGATCTTCTCGCTGAGGTTGCAGTCGCGCTCGATGTGGCTGAGCGACTCGCCGGGCGCCTTGAAGTAGCAGAGGATGTAGTAGCCGCGCTTCTGGCCGTCGATCTCGTATGCGAGGCGACGCTCGTCCCACTTGCGCATGGCGACGATCTCGCCGTGGCCGCGGGCGATGATGTCCTTGATGTGGTCGATGGCGCCGTTGAGGTCGGAGGCGACTGCCTGGCTGAGCAGGAACATCGCCTCATAGGTGTATACGCGCTTGGTAGCCATGGGTCCGGTCCTTTCGTAAATCTGTTTCGCGGATCTATTTCTTGTGAGTTCGTTCGTGCTTGAAAGTGGAATGGTTCGAGAGCCTGCTTGGGAGCCTGTTGGACACCCGCGCTAGTTCAGAGGCGCCTATGCGCCGGGCGCGCTCCGGGGAGGAACGGGGGAGGGAGTAACTGCTGGAGCAGCCGAGGGAGTTGTTGCGGGATGGAGCGCGCCGGTAGGTTTGGAGTTTGGTGTCGTGGCTGTTGATGAGGATGGTGCTGAAGCTCGTGCTGAAGATGGTGCGGACGTTGGAGCCTTCGGGCGCTCTTCTGCGTTGGTCGTGTTCATCGCGTGGGAGAGGCCCTTGCTCACCCATGCTTCGACGCCGCTGGCGGCCCTGGTGATCGAGGCGAAGAGAAGCGGATCCTCATCGCTCGTGAATCTGGAGAGGACAAAGTCGGCTTGGTTCATCATCGAGGGCTTGCCACCCAAGGGCTGGATGCCCACGCCCACCCGCAGTCGCGGGTAGGCATCGGTGGAGAGAGCGCGCTCGATGTCAATCAGGCCGTTGTGGCCGCCCGCGCCGCCTGAGCCGAGCAAGCGGCACTTGCCGGTCGGAAGATAGAGATCATCAACCACCACGAGCAGGTCGTCCTGTGGTGTGAGCTTGTAGAAGCCGACGGCTTCCGCCACCGCCTGCCCTGAGAGATTCATGTAGGTGTTGGGCTTGAGTAGCAGGCACCGCTCGGATCCGATCGTCGCTTCGATCGCGAGTGACTTGAAGCGGGCCTTGGGAAGCTCGCTCTTGGCGAAGGCAGCATGGAGGCGCTCAACGACCATGAACCCGGCGTTGTGCCGCGTCCTGGTGTATTGCGATCCGGGATTGCCGAGGCCGATGATGAGCTTCATGGCGAGTGGGGCGGAGAAGAAGTGGAGGACGTGACGGGCGTGATCGACATGACAGGCGTGATTGACTTGATCGACGCGATGAGCGAGGCAGGCCCCGGCGCTGATGCGCCGGGGCCCATCGCGAGTTCTTACTTCTTGGCGGCGGGCTTGGCCGCGGCGGCCGCAGGCTTCGCGCCAGCTGCGGGCTTGGCACCGGCCGCGGGCTTGGCGCCAGCGCCGGTCTTTGCACCGGCCGCGGGCTTCGCGGCGTCGCCATCGGCAGGCTTCTTGGCGGTGAGGACCTCGGGCTCGGCGCCACCGGCGACGGCCGCGGTCTCTTCGCCGACCTTGACCTCCTGCTGGATCAGGATCTGGGCGACCATCGCGTGCGCGTCGGTCATGAGCTTCATGTTGTCGCTGGGGAGCTTGACCTCGCCAGCGGTGATGGCGTGCTCGACGTCAAGGTCGCTGACACTGACCTCGATGAAGTCGGGGATCTCGAGCACGAGGCACTCGATCTCGATCTCGTTGGTTGGGTGCATCATGATCGCGCCAGCGGTCTTGAGGCCCTTGGCTTCGCCGATGAGATGGATCGCGACGCGAGTACGGACGCGCTCGTTGAGGTCCACTCGAGCGAAGTCGGCGTGGATGATGTTGTTGCCAAGGTAGTCAAAGCCCAGGTCCTTGAGCAGAACGATCTGCATCTCGTCGGTGGCCTTGGTGCCGGGGAAGTCCAGGCGATAGACCTTCTCACCGGCGTGGAAGTGGGCCAAGGCCGCGTGGGCATCGAGCGTGATGGAGACGGGGTCGCGGCCGTGGCCGTAAACCACCGCGGGAAGGCCGCCAGCCTCGCGAAGACGCTTGCTATAGCGCGAACCGGTCTTCTCGCGGGGCTTGACTGTCAGGACTGGTGAGGACTCGTGCATTGAAAAATCTCCTTGAACTGGTTTGAACTGGTTTGGATGGGCTGATGTGATTGAGCTGATTCGAATGAACTGGTTTGGCGGATCGATCGTCTGTGCCGCGGTCTTTCGACCGCATCGCGATGATCGCCTGGACTATCTCTTGGTTCCCGCGGTGTCCTTGAAGAGGGCGCTGATGGACTCGTTGTTGTGGATTCGTCGGATGGCCTCACCAAGCAGCGGCCCCACGCAGAGCTGCACCAGACGCTCGCGGATCGGGGCGACGGCCTTCTCATCGAGCGGGATCGTGTTGGTCACGATGATCTGATCGATCGGCGCATCGGCGAGGCGCTCGATGGCCTTGCCCACGAGCACCGGGTGCGTCGCGGCGGTGATGATTCGGCTGGCGCCAGCCTTGTGCACAACCTTGGCGGCCTCGGCGACGGTGCCGGCGGTTGAGATCATGTCGTCGAACATCAGGACGGTCTTGCCCTTGACGTCGCCGACGAGCATGCCGGTCTTGACTTCGCTGCCGCTGATGCGGCGTTTGTTGATGAAGGCGATGTCGCCACCGAGGATGAACTGCATCGCCTCGGCGACCTTGAGATTGCCGACATCGGGGCTGACGAGGCAGAGGTTCGGCAGGCCCTTCATCGTGGCCTTGAAGTGCTCGATGAAGACGGGCGAGGCCGAGAGGTGATCAACAGGGATGTCAAAGAAGCCCTGGATCTGAGCCGCGTGGAGGTCGACGGAGAGGACTCGATCAGCGCCAGCGGCAGTGATGAGATTGGCGACGAGCTTGGCGGTGATCGGGACGCGGCCTTCGTCCTTGCGATCCTGGCGCGCGTAGCCGAAGTATGGAACGACGACGGTGACGCGCGCAGCGCTGGCTCGCTTGATGCAGTCGATGTAGACCAGCAGCTCCATCAGGTTGTCGTTGACGGGGCGACAGGTGGAGAGGAGGACGAAGACGTCGCGGCCGCGAACGTCCTCATCGAGCTTGACGAAGACCTCGCCATCGGGGAAGTGGCTCGTGCGTGCGCCACCGAGCTCAACGCCCAGGTGCTTGGCGACGCGTTCGGCCAGTGCGCCAGCCTTCGAGCCCGCGAAGAGTTTGACCTCGCCCATTGATCCGCCGTTTGGACGTCCGTTGGCCATTACTGGATCCTCCGTGACGAGCTTGACGGGTTCTGAGTCTCGGCCTCGCGCCCCTGGCGCGATCGATAGATCTCGTCAACTTTCGCCAGGTCCTCGGGCGTGTTGATCGAGAGGATGTCCTCGGGAGGGACCGAAGCCAGCACCTCGACGCGCTCGCCCGCGGCGAGGAGATGCCCGAGCGTGTCGGTCAGGTAGTACTCGGTCGTCAGCTCGTTGCGATTGACGCTGCGGAGCGACTCAAAGAGCTTGGCGGTCTTGAAGCAGTAGTAGCTTGGATTGACCTCGCGGATCGCGAGCTGCGCGGGCGTTGCGTTCTTCTGCTCAACGATGGCCAGGAATCGCCCCGCGCCGTCGCGGAAGATGCGTCCGTAGCCATCTGGGTTGTCGATGACGGAGGTGGCCAGCGTCGCGCTCGCGCGGGCGGCGGCGTGCGCGGTGTGCAGATCCCGGAGCGTCGAAGCGCGGATGAGCGGGCCATCGCCGCAGAGGACGAAGCAGTCGCCCGCAAGTGCCGCGGCGTTGCCAGTGAAGAGATCCGCAGCGGAAGTGACGGCGTGTCCGGTGCCCAGCTGCTCACGCTGCACGGCGTACTCAATGTCGCGATAGCCAGCGAGTGCCTCGCGGACGCGCTCCTGATGATAGCCGACGATCACGACGATGCGCCCGCACCCGGCTTCGAGGCACGCATCCACCACGGCGCAGACCATCTCGCGGCCGCCAATCGGGAAGCAGACCTTCGGAAGGTCCGAACGCATGCGCGTGCCCTTGCCAGCGGCGAGGATGATCGCGGCGGGCTTGGAGGTAGTGGGAGCGTTGGGCGGGTTGATGGTCATGTGGCGTGCAGTTCGGGAGATCGCGGCGAGACCGCCAATCGCGATGGTGCGTCGCGGGTGGCAGGGCAGGTG
>JBBQGR010000209.1:0-5213 GCA_038323185.1 Phycisphaerales bacterium
CGCGACGGCGGTGAGGGGCTGCTGGGATGAGGTTGAGCCTGCGATGGCGAGGAAGCCGCGCCAGCACGCGATGGACGCTGTGAAGATGGCGGGCTGGGAAGCATCGGTCTGGTTCAGGCGCTCGGCGGGGCCGCTGAAGCAGAGCGTGCTGAGCGGGAGGCCCGTGGCATGGCTCATCCAAGCGGGATGCGCGCCGAGAAGGGCGTCGGCATCGGCGAAGGTCGCGCGAGCCTCAGCGCTGGCATCGAACCAGGCTTTGCCCATGCCGATGGCCTGAGCGCCTTGGCCGGGGCAGAGAATGGTGAGTGAGGAGGTCATCGGGCCATTCTACCTCAGAGCCGCGTCGCAGGACGGTTGGCGGGGAGGTTGGCGGGGGCTGGCGTTGGGCGGCGTGAGAGGGCTGGGGCTGGGCTGACACTCAACATTTCGGCCGCGGCGGGCGGGGAGGGGCCGCATACGAGCATTTTCATGCCGCGTTCACGGCCGTATTCGCTTCGGAGTCATTGATGTGGGCATGATGATCGAAGTCCCATCGAGCGGCGATTTTCGGAAGCTGGCGGACCTGATCAAGGATGTTCGTGTCGCGATGATGCACACGATGCTGGAAGATCGGGGCTCGGGCGGCGCTTCTCGGCAGCAGGTGCGTCCGATGTACACGCAGCGGCTCGATCCGGCGGCGTTCCGGGGCGAGTTGTGGTTCTTCACCGATGCGGCCAGTCGCAAAGTGGCGGAGATCGCGGACGCGAGCGCGGTCCTGCTGACATACGCCGCTCCGGACAAGAACTTGTACGCGGTGGCCTTTGGTACTGCGGTGTGCGAGCGCAACGAGCAGGAAGCGCGTGACCTCTGGAACATCCATGCGAAGGGATGGTGGCCGGAGGGACCCGCGTCGCCCTCGCTCATGCTGATCCGCGTGCAGGTTCAGACGGCGGAGTACTGGGACGGTCCGTCTAGCACGTCGTACATGTTGAGCCTGCTCAAGGCCGTGGCGCTCGGTCAGCGTGTTCAGCCGGGGGGAGAGCATGGCCGCGTGGAGGGCGGGGGCGTCGAGAGCATTGCTCGCTGATCATGTGTGCCCATCATACTTGCTGATCATGCCCGCTGATCACGCCCGCCGATCATGTCGGCTGGTCATGTCCGCTGATCGTGTCCGCGGCGCATGTCTGCGGAGATTGTCACATCTGCCAGAGACTGCTGCCCCAGGTGAGGCCGCCTCCAAAGGCCAGGAACATGACCCTCATGCCGGGCTGGACGCGGCCAGCCTTGGTAAGCTCATCGAGGCAGAGCGGAACGCTGGCGCCGACGGTGTTGCCCACGCGGTCGATGTTGACGTAGAGCTTGTGTTCTGGGAGGCCGAAGCGCTCGCGCGCGGCGGCGAGGATGCGCGCGTTGGACTGGTGGCAGACGTACATGTCGACGTCCTCGGCCTTGAGGCCCGCCTTGTCCAGAGTCTGCGCGATGAGGTCGGGGAATGTCGTGACGGCGAACTTGAAGACCGCCGCGCCGTTCATCTGGACGTAGCCGCAGTGGCTGTGGTCGGGCGTGACGCCAGCGGGGAAATCGGCATCAACGTGCGGGACATAGATGTCCTTCCAGCCGTCGCCATTGGCGCGGATGGACTGAGCGAGAATTCCCTTTGAGGTATCGTCGGTGGCTTGAAGGATTGCCGCGCCCGCGCCATCACCAAAGATGATCGAGGTTCCGCGGCCAGCGGTTGAGAAGTTGAGCAGGCCGCTGAGCGTGTCGGCCCCGATGAGTCCGACGGTGCTGTGCGCGCCCGAGCGGATGAGTTCGTGCGCGACGTTGAGGCCGAAGACGAAGCCCGAGCACGCGGCGTTGAGGTCGAAGGCACCGGCGTTCTTCGCGCCAACTAGGCTCGCAACGCGGCACGCGGAGGCAGGGCACTCCATCTCGGGCGTCATCGTCGCGAGGATGATGAGGTCAAGATCGGTGGGGAGCAGGTGTGCCGAGGCAAGGGCAGCGCGGAGCGCGTTGGCGGACATGGTGGCGGTGGACTCGCCCTTTTCCTTGTCGACGATGTAGCGTGAGCGGATTCCGGTGCGCTGGACGATCCAGTCGTCGGAGGTCTCCATGACCTTCTCGAGATCCTTGTTGGTCGTGAACTTCGAGGGGAGGCAGGAGCCGGTTCCAGCAAGGCGCACGCCGCGGAGCGGGCGCTGGCGGATGGGTGTGCTGGCGGGGCGAGGGGCGGAGGAGGAATCGCCGTTGGGCGGAGTGGTCATTCCCGAAAGCTCCAGACAAAGCTCCAGACAAAGCTCCAGACTTTGGTCGGCGGAAGGTAAGTGCCCGCGCGATCATGCGCCAGTACGTGCCCCGACGGGAACGACTCCCGAAACCGCACTCGTACGCGAACACTCTATGGCGCGGGCTGGGTCTGGGGAAGTTCGCGAAGGCTGAGGCATGCGATGAAGCGTCCGGACATGCCCGGACGTGTCCGGACGTGTCCAGTCGCGCTCGGACGCGCGCAAGCGAATGAGCTCGATCTGCGCGAGGCGCTACGCGACGCGAGGTGCGGGGATGACTGGCTCGGTTCCGCTCGCGAGCGCATCCGCGGCCTGGCGAACACCATCCAGGATGTTGGCCCGCTCGATCTCGACGAGTCGCGCCACGATCTGGCGATTGACATCCGCCGCGACGAAGGCGCGGCAGTTGCGAATCGCGGCCCGGATTGTGCGGGCCTCGCTCGAGCCGTGCGCGATGAAGCAGGCGCCATTCACACCCAGCAGCGGCGCGCCGCCGTACTCGTGGTAGTCGTGCTTTTTGTACAGGCCCTTGATCACGCCCTCGAAGCGGAGCGCGAGATCGAGATCGTGCTCCAGGAGGTGTCCAGCGATGGCCTTGAAGAGGGCCTTGGCCATTCCTTCGGCGGCCTTCAGGAGCGTGTTGCCCACGAGGCCATCGGTGACGACCACGTCCGCCGCGCCCTCGAAGAAGTCGCGTCCCTCGATGTATCCAATGTAGTTGAGGCCGGGCGTCGCGCGAAGGAGATCTCGCGTCTCTTTGATGAGGTCGGTGCCCTTGGCTTCTTCAGAGCCGATGTTCATGAGGGCGACGCGCGGGTTCTTGATGCCCAGCAGCAGTCGCGAGGCGACCTCGGCCATGATGCCATACTGCCAGAGATGCTCGGGCTTTGGCTCGGGGTTGGCGCCAGCGTCGGTCAGGATCATGGGGCCGTGGAAGGCAGGGATCGTGACGGCGATGCCGGGGCGGATGACGTGTGGAAGGCGGCGCATGTTGAGCAACGCCGCGGCGACGCACGCGCCCGTATTGCCCGCGGAAAGGACGACGTCGCAGCGGCGCGGATGATCGGCGGCACCCATCTGGTGCATGCGGACGACGGATGAATCGGTCTTCTGGCGGACGGCCTTCGCGGCGGACTCACCCATTTCGATCACCTGCTCGGCGTCGACGATCTCGACGCGTGGGTCAGGATTTTCGGGGTGGACGTTCACGCCGCGCTCTTCAAGCATCTCGCGGATGAGTGGCGCTCTGCCGACGAGGACGAGCTGATCGCCCGGCGGGAGATCGTCCAAAGCCATGACGCACCCTTTGAGGATGGCGTCGGGAGCGTGGTCGCCTCCCATGATATCGATGGCGATGCGCATCGGTGCGGGCACCTTTCGGAGCGTCGGACAGTCGGACCTGAACTGAACCTGAATGAGGCCTTGAGCTTAGACCGGACGCAGGACCTTACCGTCCTGACTGTCCTGACACACTTGGTACGCCGGGCACGCCAGGCACGCAAGCGGACCAGCATAGGACACAGGACCCCGCAGTTTCGCAGGGTCCCGTCAAAGCAGGACAGAAGATGAAGTTGTTTCCAGAGGCAGAACTGCGTAGGCGCTCGCTGCGGATGTACTCATTGCTCTGCCCAACGATCTGCTCTCATGAGAAATCGATGGGCGAAACCGTGAGAGGGCGGGGCGAGTGCGTGAACGCTTAGGCCTTGGGGACGCCGATGCCGAGCTTAGGCACCTTGATCTGGAGGCCAGCGCGAACGTACCCGGACTCCTTTGCCGCGCGATGATGAGCCTTGGGCAGGCCGGTCAGCGGGCAAATGGTCGGGATGGCGCCCTCCATGGCGTGGTGGCTGCGGCGACGACGAGTGCGGCCGTGGCTAACTCTCTGTGGGGGAAGCATGGTCCAAATCTCCGTTCAAAGCATCAGGCCGCCAAAGCATGAGGCGAGCAGTCCGACCGCGATGACACTGAAACACTAGGGAGGTGCCAAGGCGAGGTCAATGAACCCGCAAAGGATCAAAGGCAAGCTTGTTTGCATTTTGATTGGATTTGGCCACAGAGTTGGCTTTGGACCCTGCCTAGGGTCGGCTCGGGAGTCGGCGCGAGGATTGGCGTGAGTTCACGCGAGCGGCTGGATGGTTCGAGGGATGAACACAAATGCGATCCGTCACACTCGGAGTCTGCACCAGTCGCGGGCTCATCGCGATCGCCGCGCCGAAGCCCGCGCGACCCCGCGGCGGACCGCGAACAAGATCGACTCCGCCGCCGCGACAGGCGAAGTTGCAATGCCGGACGCGGAACACCCACCAGAAGGCTTGCCTCCCGCCGGAGTGAGTATAAACTCCGCGTTCCGAGTCGGAGCCCAGGCAGCAAAGCGCCGCCGCGGCTGACAATCTGGTACCAAGCCCTCCTAGCTCAGTTGGTAGAGCAGCTGACTCTTAATCAGCGGGTCGAAGGTTCGAGTCCTTCGGGGGGCATTAGAGAAGAATGCACGGGTTCGCACCCGCTCGTAAAGGCTTGCACAGCAAGCCTTTGCTCGTTTTGGTCCCGAGTGGTTTGCGAGACCTTGCGAGGCATTTCCGCCGTGTGCTGCAGCGCATTCTGCAACCTGCTCGTCGGAGTCACAGGCTGCGGCGCGAGAGCATTCTCGAAGTCGCTCTCGCGAACGGTGAGATAGTGCTGAGTCGCGACGGTCGTCGTGTTCCCGAGCCACGAGCAGACGACGTGCAGCGGGAAGCGCGCCGACAACTCGGTCTGACACGACGCCCGAAGGTTGTGCCACACGCGCGGCCACGGCGTGAGACCCGCACGCTTGATGAACCGCTTCAACTGGGTCCCGAGATTCACTCCCTTGCGGCGATAGCGGTCGGAGATCACGTACTCGGTGCCGGTCTCCGCGTCTTCAAAGGCTCGCTGGAGGTACGCGAGAACCTCGGGGAAGAGCGGAATGGT
>JBBQGR010000210.1:0-5204 GCA_038323185.1 Phycisphaerales bacterium
CATCCAGCCGCCGCCGATCCAGCCGATGACCAGGGAACCCGACCGAAGCGCGGCCAGCATCTCGTCTCGCTCCTCGTTGCTCAGATCAAGCGAGTCTCGCCAAGAAGTGACGACGTTGGCGATGTCGCTTGCACCCCGTACCACAGCAAGATCCAAGGCCCAGGCCGCGAGCGCGGCTGGATATCGGACGCAAGAAGGAAGCGAACTCAGACTGATCAGTTCCGCACTTACGGCGGGCGTCAGCGGGCCGAGGATCGGTACCTGCATCGCGAGTTCGCCGATCAGGCGTGCGCCCCGTGCGCGGCTTGGGTGCAGCATCATGCGCCGTACCTCGTCGCCGATCCGCTCGCGGCTGACTCCACGAAGTTCGGAGGCATGGGCGCGGACCGCGGCGGCGGTGGCGGCTTCCACGCCAAAGCCGAGTTTCGCCGCAATCCGCGCCGCGCGTAGGGCACGGAGATGATCCTCGGCAAGTCGCTGCTCGGGATCACCAACGGCGCGAAGGACCTTCGCGTTGATGTCCGCGCGACCATTGACGTAATCGATGACAAGGCCCTGGACGCCGGGCACGACCTCGCCGACGTTCCCTTCACCGGTCGGATCGAGGAAGATTGCATTGGCCGTGAAGTCGCGACGGGCGGCGTCCTCCTGCGGGCTGCTGAAGCGGACGAAGTCGGGGCGGCGAGTGTCCGTGTACGGACCGTCGCTGCGGAAGGTCGCGACCTCGATGGTCTCGCCACCAAGCCGCACGATCACGACGCCGAAGCTCTTGCCGACTTCGCCCGCGCGCGGGAAGAGTGAGACGACGCGATCAGGGACGGCGTCGGTCGCGACGTCGTAGTCGCTGGGCTCGACTCCGAGGATCTCATCACGCACGCAGCCGCCAGCGAAAAAGGCGATGTGCCCGGCGCTGCGCAGGGTGCGAACGATCTTCTCCGCCGCGGCTCGCGCCGGACCGTGGTTATGTCGCTTTGCTGGCCCTGTCATGCCCGATGCTAGAGCCTCACGGCGCTCGACGGAGCGAAATCATGCGGAGGTCTTGATTGCTGGCGTGACACGCGTCTGCCAAGCCTTCGCAACGCCCCGCCGCAGACGCTGCACCGCGTCGGGCGCCGCCGCGTAACCGGCGACGCAGCTGGCTCGAACGATCCGGCTGCAAGCCTTTGCCCTGAACGCCGCGGCGTTCGCAGCGACCGCGACACTTGCCTTAGCGCGGCCCAGCGGCGTCTGCGTCCGCCGCAGCCGCTCGGCCTCCAATCGCTGCTCACGACGACGCACGAGCAAGATCGACCCCGTCGCGGTTCCGATCGTCGCGAGCATCCAGAGAAACAGTCCCGAGACACCCGGCACCACGCCCGCGCCCACGAGAGCTATTGACACGACCGAAAGTCCGGCACTCGCGGCGAGCGTTGCCACGAAGCCGGTTCGGAGTGCTCCCACCGGCCGAGGCTTTGGGCGCGGCGGCACCGGGCGTGAATCGACAACCTCGAACGCGCGGCCCTGGCCCGCGCCCCGAACCGAACCGGCGGGCGGCGTCCCTGGCGGGGCATCGCCTGTAGGAACCGCCGCCCGCCGTAATTTCTCGTTAACTGGTGCGTTGACACGCTCACTGGCCTTGCTTGTGGGGCGCAACACAGCCTGGTCATCAAACGCCCACCAAAGAAGCCCGTAGCCCATCCACAGTGCGCGGACCGGCATCGTGGCCCCACGCCACAGCAACCACGGCGTCACGGTCAGGATGTTCATGGCAAGGCTCCAGCGGCGGCGCATGCGCGCCCGACCGTTGGTCGGAATCTGCCCACTTGGGTTTCGCGGCCAGTTCAGTCGCGCGGGCGGACCCGGATCGGCCGCGTGCCCATCTCAAAGCCCATGCCGCGCCCGAGCACGTGAATCGTGGCCCCTTCGATGTGAGCCGGGCCACGAAAATCCTCGTACGCGAGCACGCCCACGAATCGGACGCCTGTGCCGTCAAGAACAACAAGACTTGAGGCTGAGTCGGTCAAAACACGGATCTCGCCACGCTCGCCGACGCTCACGCGGCATCCATCATCGAGCCACCACACCAACACCGAGGGTTGGCTTGCGAGAGTGCGTTGTGCGCTGGCCAGCACCTCCCAGGTGTCATCTCCCGCGAAGGTGCGCCCGGAGATCAGGACTCCGGGCAGCTTGCCCTCGCCCGATATGAACGTGGGGCGGCCCTTTGGCGTTCTACCGCCATCGGGCGGCGCGACTGGTGCCTCACGCACGAAACGCAGAAGTCCGAGGCGCGACAGCGAAGCGTCGCCACCGTCGAGCGTCATTGCCTCGAAGGCGCTGTCCGCGATCGTGTCGTGATGCGGGTTGGGCTGGACCGTGTCGGGTCGCGTCAGCACCTCGCCGCTGGCGGCGTCGAATCGCGTGCCGGCGAGCAGCTGGGAATATCTGATTCCCGTCAGCGTCGGCGGCGTCGGCGAAGGGCCACGATCAACGATCGATGCGGGGCCGAGCCTCAGCAGCGTTGCGGAGTGGCGGCCGAAGACCTCCGCAACGCCGTCGGGCCCGACGATCACGGCGGTTTCTGGGTCGACGCCAATGCCAAGCACTTCGAGCGATTCTTCGGAGTCAGGTGATGCCGCGGGTTGCATGTCCGCGCGGCGATCACGAACTTCCGCAAGCATCACCGCGAGCCGTGCCACGCGCCCGCGCTCGGTGAAGTGCGTGTCGAAGAGGACGCCGGGAACAAGTCCAAGGAAGCCGTGCGTGAGGGTGAGCTCGTCGTGGCGGCCGTCGGCCAGCGCCTCGGTTGCAGAGAGCGAGCCCTTGTTGCTGTCGTAAGTCCACTCGCCAAGCACCGCGCAACCCGCGCTGGTACCGCCGACGACGCCACCTTTTTCAAACACGGCACGGATGGCCGCTTCGAGAGGGCCGCCGCGCCAGCGGAGCACGTACCGAGATTGATCGCCTCCACGAATGAAGATCGCGTGGGCAGCAGCGACCTTGGCGACGATCGCAGGATCGTGCGGATCCACATCGTCGGGCGTATCGAGGTTCTCGGCATCTGCGCCGGCGGCGATGAGTTCAGCGCGGCGTTCATCGACCTCATCCAATCGTGTGGCACCGAGGATGATTACGCGCGGCTTCTCGTTGCCCGCGGCCTTGCTCGCGAGCTCAACGATCCGCGACATCAGCGCGGCCCGATTCTTCGGAGTCGAGCCAAGCCCGCCACCCTCGGCAACGATCCAACCCCTGCCGCTTCGCGCGTGTCCAACTTGTCGAATATGTCGCATCGCGCCAGCCTAACGAGGCCGCGGTAGCGCCGCTTGATCGATCCCACGACGCGCGCTTAGGCCCCCCGGCCCATCGCGGCGTACGCGCCGACCGTTGATCCGGGCTCAAAGGGCCCCCACTCGCGGTGTTCGCCGCCGACGCGAGCCACGACATCGAGGTACGCGCGGCGCGTCATCGATACTGCGCCGAACTGATCAAGGTGCGGGTTCTCGAGCTGTGCATCCAGGAGCACAAAGCCGCGCCGGCGCAGGTGATGAACGAGGTGGACGAGGCAGACCTTGCTCGCGTCCGTGCCACCAAGATCGGGACGAGAGAACATCGACTCGCCCGCGAAGACCGCGCCCATCGCCAGACCATACAAACCGCCCACCAGCCGACGCCCGCGAGGATCGGAAGAGTCTGTGATCCAGGCCTCGATGCTGTGCGCGTGGCCGTGCCGATGGAGCATGACAAACCAAGACACGATGTCGTCGTTGATCCACGTCTGCTCGCGCCCCTTGGCCGGACGCCCGCAGGCTCGCAACACATCCTCAAAGGCCTCATCGGTCGTGATGGTCATGGTGCCTCGGCGCACCGCGCCCCGGAGCGAGCGCGTAACGCGAAACTCTTCCGAGCCCAGCGGCACGATGGACCGCTCACGAGGCTGGACCCATTCCAGCACGCCCGTCTCCTCCTCGAACATGGGGAACCAACCCTCGCGGTACAGGGACATCAAGCGCGCAACCACGTCGCGCTCTTGCTCGGGTGAGCGTGGCCCATCGGCGTTCCCCGGCCTGGGCGGCACCCTTGCCATCACCCCACTCCTCCTTACGCAACAGCGGGCGCGACGAGGTCCAAATCCAGCGTCTGCTCGATTGCTCGAGCCAGGCGCAGCATCGTGGCTTCATCGAACGCGCGTCCAACCAGTTGCACCCCCACCGGCAAACGCGACCGACCCTCACCCGCGAAGCCCGCGGGTACAGACACTGCGGGCAGGCCCGCGAGATTCACACCCACCGTGTACACATCCTCGAGATACATCGCGAGCGGATCGGCGGTCTTCTCTCCGATCGCAAATGCCGGGCTCGGTGCTGTTGGCATGAGGATCGCATCGCACCGTGCCCACGCGGCCTCGTAGTCATCGAGGATGAGCCGCCGGACCTTCTGTGCGCTCGCGTAGTACGCATCGTAGTAGCCGCTGCTCAGGACGTGTGTCCCGAGCATGATGCGGCGTTTGACCTCAGCGCCAAAGCCCTCCGCGCGGCTGCGTGAATAGAGCGTTTCGAGCGAGTCACTCGGCCCTAGCGCGGCGCGGCGGCCGTACCGCACACCATCGAACCGCGCAAGGTTCGAGCTCGCCTCCGCCGCGGCGATAATGTAGTACGCCGCGATGCCAACGTCGGTGTGGGGCAGGTCAACCTCAACGACCTCAACACCACGCGACTTCAGGGCGGCGGCCGCGGCGTCCAGCGCGGTCACGACCGATGCGTGGTTTGCCTCGCTGAGAGCCTGACGTGGCATGCCGACACGCAGCCCAACGAGCGGAAGTTCGAGGCTTGCGAGAAGTTCAGGCGAGGGCCTGGCCGCGCTGGTGGCGTCGCGCGGGTCGATGCCGCAGATGACTTCGAGGCAAGCTGCGGCGTCGGCGACGCACGTTGCGATCGGGCCGATCTGATCCAGAGAGCTCGCGTATGCGACAAGTCCCCAGCGGCTCACGCGCCCGTAAGTCGGCTTCACTCCGACGAGCCCACAGAAAGAAGCAGGCTGGCGGATGCTGCCCCCGGTGTCCGAGCCGAGCGCGAGGGGCGCGATCCCCGCCGCGACGCCCGCGGCCGAGCCACTCGACGATCCGCCCGGCACGCGTGCAGCATCCCACGGATTTCGAGTGACGCCAAAGGCCGAGTTCTCACCCGAGGAGCCCATGCCAAACTCGTCCATGTTTGTCTTGGCGATTGGAA
>JBBQGR010000211.1:0-5166 GCA_038323185.1 Phycisphaerales bacterium
GCTGACGACGTCAAGGGTCGTGTTGCCCAGATCAAGCGCGAGATCGACGACACGGACTCCGATTGGGATCGCGAGAAGCTCCAGGAGCGCCTCGCCAAGCTCTCGGGCGGCGTGGCACAGATCAACGTCGGGGCCGCCACCGAGGTTGAGATGAAGGAGAAGAAGGCCCGCGTCGAGGACGCGCTGCATGCTTGCCGCGCAGCCGTCGAAGAGGGCATCCTGCCCGGTGGCGGCGTCTCGGTCCTGCGGGCCCGCGCAGCCCTCGACAAGCTCCGCAAGAAGCTCGAGGGCGACGAACGCGCGGGTGTTGACATCGTCAGCCGCGCCCTCTCGGCCCCCATCAAGCAGATCGCGGCCAACTGTGGCCTTGACGGCAGCGTCATCGCCGCCAAGATCGAAGAGAACGACGCCCCCAACTACGGCTACAACGCCCTGACCCACGTCTACGGCGACCTGCTCAAGATGGGCGTCATCGTCCCGACCAAGGTCGAGCGCATCGCCCTCCAGAACGCCGCCAGCGTCGCGGGCCTCATGCTCACGACCGAGGCCGCAATCGTCGAGAAGAAGGACAAGAAGCCCGCAGGCGGGCATGATCACGGGGATGGGGATATGGATTACTAGAGCAAGCAACAGACAAGTAACGCACAAATACCACGACCATCGCCTACGTAGAGACGATGGTCGTGGTGTTTTTGGCGAGCAACACCCACCGAGTCACGACCAGAGTGCCACGACCATCGTCTGCTCGCTCTGAGAGAATGCAATTCAGACAAGCCGTCGGTGCTTCAGGCCGAAGGCCTGGCCGTTCATAACGGGGGTGTGAAGGCGCGAAGCGACGACACACCCGGAATTGGTTGCTCCTGACTCGCAACCCCCGAAGGGGTTGTCGAACGGCCGCCAATCGCGGCACACGACAACCGTCTCGAATTCCCCGTCGCATTCAGCGGCGTTGTCGAACGGCCGCCAATCGCGGCACACGACAACCCTTTCAGGGTTGAATGATCATCCTCGTCCTTTCCGGTGGTGGCGTCGCAAAGCCTCCTTCACCACCGGCTATGAACGATGACGCCTTCGGCGTCGGATTCGGATGCATACTAGGTGCGGGCTTATCTGAATTGTATTCCGCCAAGGCTCGGAATGGTCGTGGAACGTGATCGTTGCACTTGATCGTGAGTCGTTTGTTTCCTCACACCGTCCGCAGCGTCGCTCCGAGCGTTTCCTGCAGTGTCTGCATCAGCGCGTCCACCGGCGCATCCACTTCTTCGTGTGTCAGTGTTCGTGCTGCGTCTCGGAAGCGCAGGCGCACCGTGACGCTCTTCTTGCCCTTGCCGATCTGGCCTCCGCGAAACGTTGTGATGAAGTCCACCTGCTCCAGCCGCGGCGTGTGCGTTGCTGTGATCTGATGTGCGATGGCGCTCCACGTTGTGGCCTCGCTCACGATGAGTGAGGCGTCGCGCTCGATGGCGGGGAAGGCCGGGAGCGATGCGATCGTGGCCTTGGGTGGATACGCGCTGAGGAACGGCGCGAGCTCGACCTCGACTCCGACGACTGGAATCTCAAGCTCGAACTCACGCTGCAGCGCGGCGGTGAGGAGCCCCATTCGCCCGATGCGCGTGCCGCGAAGCGTGACGTGGCCGAACGCGCCAGGCTCAAAGCCGGGCGCGTCGGGCGTGGGAGGAGTTGGGGGCGTGATGTCGAGCGCGGCCTCGGGCCCGACGAGCGCCCGTGCGAGGGCTTCGAGTGCGCCGCGCCCGAGCCGGATGCCCAGCTGCTTGTCGGCGATGGATCGCTTCTTGCCCTCGCCGGGAACATCGAGCAGGAGTGCGAGCGTGCGCGTCTCGGTCTGCGTGTTCTGCCCGGGTGCGACGCCCCGCGTCTGCGCGAAGGCGTTGGCGATCTCGAAGAGGCGGATGCCGCCGGGGCTCGTGACGCGCGCGTTCTGGTTCGCGCGGCGTGAACCGAGCAGGCCCGTGAGCACGCTGGTGCGCAGCGTCGGATCGGCGGCGCGGGCCTGATCGACCTTGATCGCTTCGAGCGTGCCGGGGACGAACGCCGCCGACGCAGACTCGGAGGCAAAGCTGAACGTGGTGGTCTCAAAGAAACC
Source organism: Phycisphaerales bacterium (assembly GCA_038323185.1). Taxonomy (GTDB): domain Bacteria; phylum Planctomycetota; class Phycisphaerae; order Phycisphaerales; family UBA1924; genus JBBASU01. Next base: position 2,105 of record JBBQGR010000211.1, read on the forward strand.
GTGGGCGGTGAGGATCGTGGCCATCTCGCGCAGCGCGGCCTCATCCTGCTGCGGGCCGCGCACGTGAACGAGGACCGTGTCGTGCAGCGGGATGGTGTCGAGCCCGCGCACTCGCGCGATCTCCTCGATGAGATCGATCTCGCGCATGAGGTCGGGCCGGTGCGCTGGCACGGTGCAGAGAAGCACGTCCGCCGCGCGGCCGAGCGGGCCGACGGTGATCGAGAGCGCTTCGAGCGCGCGAACGATGTCGTGTGGCTCGAGCTCAACGCCCATGATCTGGTTCACGCGGGCCGGGCGCAGCCGGACCTGCGTGAGCGGCGGCATCGGGCCCGCGCTCGTGATGCTGGCTTGCACGCTCCCACCAGCAAGAACCTGGATGAGCGCCGCCAGGCGGTCCGCCGCCGCGTCGAGCGTGCGCGCATCGACGAGGCGCTCGAAGCGGTGGCTCGCGTCGGTGCGGATGCCGTGCCGCCGCGCGGTACGACGAACGGTGCCGGTGTCCCAAGTTGCGACTTCGAGGAGGAGGTCGGTGGTGCCGTCGGTGACCTGGCTCTCGCCGCCACCGATGACTCCCGCGAGGCTCTGAGCGTGGTGGGCATCGGCGACGACGACATCATCGGGCGCGAGCGTGCGCAGCTTGCCATCGAGGGTTGCGAGCTTCTCGCCGGGCAGTGCGTGACGGACGATGAGCGTGTGGCCTTTGATCTTGGCAGCATCGAATGCGTGGCAGGGATTGCCGAGCTCGAGGCTGAGGTAGTTCGTGGCATCGACGATGTTGTTGATCGTGCGCTGGCCAACGGACTCGAGCCGCTCGCGCAGCCACGCGGGCGAGGGCCCGACCTTGACACCTTTCACGGCGCGTAGTGTGAAGCGCGGGCAGAGGGTCGGCACGCGGACATCCAGCGTGGAGGGTGCGGGCCCGGATTCGGATGTTGCTGGGCTAGTCGCGTGGTCAAGGCGTGTCCGCGCACCGAGCCTCGCGGCGAGCTCACGCGCGAGGCCAAGGTGCGAGATGCAGTCGCCGCGGTTGCTGGTGATCTCAACATCGAGCTGGAGATCCCCGTTTGGGAGCAGGGTTTTGGACTCGATCGGAAATCCAGCGTTGATGAGGTGGTGCTCGGCCTCGTCGAAACTTGGAAGAGAGGAATTGGAAAGATCAAGGAGGCTGAGGAGCCAACGGGCGGAGATGAGCATGGGTCGAGGGTAGGAGAAGAAGGCGGTGGGGGTCTGGGGACTGAGGACTGCAGAAGAAGACAACTCAGATTGGGAGTCTGCGCCCGGGAAGGCGTGCGCAGCGCTTGTGCCGGTGGTTTTTGCGGGGATGAGTGGGGTGTTATCGCGTCAAGAAATTCGAATGTTGGGGTTGTGGAAGTGGGGTGGTTTCGGTTATGTTGGAGTGGCCCGGGAACGCGGGTGCGTTCTGGGGAGGTCCAGGCGGCCATGTTTGTGGCCGCGCGTTGGGCGGATCGTTCGTAGCCAGCCTCGGCTAGTTGATCGTCAAATGGGAGTGAGTTCCAATGAAGAAGTGTGGCATTCTGGCGGCGGTCGCAGGCCTTGCGCTCGCGGCTTCCGCGGCGTCGGCGCAGGTCTATTCGGTGAGCCCCGGGCTTCAGGTCCCGCCGGGCGGCGTCGGCGGCACGCCGACTTCGACGACGATCGTCTCGATCGTGGTCTCGGGCGCACCAGCCTTGATCACGGACCTCAACGTGATCATCAACCTCAGCCACGTCTGGGACGAGGACGTCGACATGACGCTCATCTCTCCCGACGGCAACTCGTACATCAAGCTCTCCACCGACAACGGCGGCAGCGGCGACAACTATATCATCACGCGGTTTGATGACCTCTCCTCGACGCTCATCACTGCTGGCGCCCCTCCATTTAACGGCAACTTCCGGCCCGAGGGTGGCATCTTTGGCGGCGGGGACCCCTGGTCCACGCTCGTGGTTCCCCTGCCTCCGAACGCGCTGGCGAACATGGGCGGCCTCAACGGCACGAACCCCAACGGAACCTGGACGCTGGTCCTGCACGACGACTTCTCGGTGGATTCCGGTACGATCAACTACGCCTCGCTTGAGTTCAACGGCGCGGTCGATCCGCTCGGTCCGCCTCCACTGACGGGCCCCCAGCCGCCGCAGGCGACGCTGACGCTGGACACGACCAGCGGCCTGATCGGGACGAGCATTATCGCAACGTGCGCCGTGACGCCCGGCTCTTCGCCCCCAAGCACGGGCCTGGTGGTGACGCTCAACGCGAACGCGATCAACGGCGGCTCGATTGCGTTGCTTGACAATGGCGTCGCTCCAGACTTCGCCGCAGGCGACAACGTCTTCTCCGGAACCGCGATCGTCGGGCCTAGTGCCAGCTTTGGGCCTCAGCTCCTGACGACCAACGTGACCGACGCCCAGTCGCGCAGCGCCACCGCGTCGGCGATCTTCACGGTCGTTCCGCCCGCCCCGAGCAACGACAACTGCACCTCGCCGATCCAGGTCTTCGACGGCAGCAACGCCGTCTCGAACGTTTCCGCCACGAGCGATGGCTCGACGGTCTGCGTCGGCAGCAGCTTTGAGGTCTACTACACCTACACCGCCACCAGCACCAACACGATCCAGCTTGACATGTGCGCGGGAGCGAACTTTGACACGGTGCTGTCGGTGTACAACACCTGCGACGAGAGCTTCATCGCCTGCAACGACGACTTCTGCGGCCTGCGCTCGAAGCTCACCTTCAACGCCGTCTCGGGCCAGACGTACCTGATCCGGCTGGCCACCTGGAGCACGTTCGCAGTCGGCGGGGGCACGGGCACCCTGACCATCAGCGTTCCCGGCCCGACAAATCCCGAGGGCTTTGGCTTTGCAAACCCCGATCCGGTCCTGGCCAACGAGAGCACGCTGCTTCAGGTCTTCGTCTTCCCCGGCGAAAACCCCCCGAGTACCGGACTGGCGGTCACGATCGACACCTCCAGCCTGCAGGGCGGCAGCGCCACGCAGCAGATGTACGACGACGGCACCAACGGCGATGAGTTCGCTGGTGATCTGATCTTCAGCTACCTGCAGTCCATC
>JBBQGR010000212.1:0-5144 GCA_038323185.1 Phycisphaerales bacterium
GACCTTGCTGGCAAGGCTCTCGCGCGAGATCTGGCTGCTCATGGACGCGATGGAATCAACCGAGGGCATGACCGGAAGATCGGACGTTCGCCGTCCCGGCATGAGGCGTGATGTGAGAGCATTGGGCGAATCTGGCAAAGATTTGACCAAGCTCGCCGGGTCCAGTCAAATAACGTCCAGTCAAGCCACGTCACGCCACGTCACGCCATCTTGCTGCCGCAGGAGCCGCAGAACTTGGCGGAACCAATCTGTTCTTCGCCGCACCCGGGGCAGTTTTTCTTTGCGCTCGGTGCGGCCGCGCCGCAGCCGCCGCAGAACTTTCCTTCGATGGCGGTGCCGCATGAGGTGCACACGACCGGCGCCGCCTTGGGCTTGCCGCCCTGCTGCGTGACGTCGATGTCGGAGATCATGTCGACCTGGCGAGCCTTACGCCACATCTGCTCCATCTTCGCCGTGTTCTGAGCGGCCTGCAGTTCCTCATCGAGGTCGGGTGCGCACTTCTCGCACATGTTGACCTTCTCGTTCCAGCACGCCTCGGGACAGACCCACGCCCCGCAACGTCCGCAGTGCTTGAAGTGCGTCTTGGCGAGCTCCACAGCCTCCTTCAGGGCGCCGTCACGCTCCTTCCCACGCATCATGTCGCGCATCTGATCGGTGGCTTCGGTCGCACTCCCGAGACCGCCGAAGAAGGACGACGCGGCCCGCATCATCCCGCCAGCCATGCCGAGCTTATTGGGCCTGAAGCCGGACATATGCCCGCCACTACACCCATCGCAGGAAAACTCGAACTGGAAGCCCGAGTCGGTTGAGCAGTCGCGGTAGTTGTTCGTGAAACTGATCATGCCGCCCATCGGAACCTCCATCCTGTTCGCTGCCCTGTCGTCCCAATCGACTCATCATTCTCCCATGGTTTCGGGGAGGAAGCAACAGGTGCTCGATCGAGAATTGTCGCCATCTGGACCGGCGGCGCCCGGGTGCCGCGTCCTTGAGTGGTTATAGTCGGCGTCACGAGGCCCACCGCCAGTCGCGACAGGGCGGCGAAGCGGGCAGCCGGATCCGGAGTCCACGCCGATGGGCCTTGCCGAACGCCGCCGCCTCAAGGAACTGAGAGAGATTGTCGTCCCGAGCCGCCAGAGAGAACTGGAGGCCGCAACGGGTTTGCCCCTTGCTCTGACCGTCGCGTGGGAGTCGCTGGCAGAGGACACCAACCCGATCATGCGTCTGGACGAGCACTGCTTCCAGCGGATCATCGACGCCTTCAAGGACGTCTGCCGCGACGACCTGGGCCGCGAGGCCATCGTCGCGAAGGTCAAGAGGGTCCACGTCATCAACTCGAGCAACTCCACCTGGAAACAGACCTGTACGCTCGATGATGGCGTGCTGACTCTGGACTGGGACTGGGGCAACGTTCTGACCGTGACACCCGAACTGATCTCAGAGCGACTGGATCAGCAGCTGTAGGCAGTGTGGCAGTTTCGCACGCCGTCGGCTCGGAGAGCCGAATCACCCGACCTCCCGATCGCAAGGAAGCACACGTGAAGGTCCATCTCAACGGTCGCATCGTGCCGCTCGAAGAGGCTCGCATCAGCCCGCTCGACCGAGGCTTTCTCTTTGGCGATGGGCTGTATGAAGGGCTCCGCGCGTTCGGCGGCAGGCTGGTCGGCATGCCGCTGCACGAGAAACGCCTCCAGGCCGGACTTGATGAGGCGCGGATTCCCTGGGACGCAAGCCAGCTCACCGGTCTTTCGCACGAGTTGCTCGAGGCCAATGACCTTCGCGATGCCTTCGTCTATTGGCAGATCACCCGCGGCGTCCCCGCGCCGGGGCAGCCGGTGCGAGCGCGTGTGCTCTCGGGCCACGTCACGCCAACACTCTTTGGGTACGTGGTGCCCACGCCGCCGCTCGCGAGCTATCCGCCAGTGCCCGCGAAGCGAGCGTCGCGCGTCCGCGACACGCGATGGCTGCGGGGACACGTCAAGTCCATTGCGCTCATGGGCTCGTGCCTCGCGGCTATGGACGCAGCGCACGAGGGCAACGACGACGCACTTTTGATCCGCGACGCCACGCACGACCATCCCGCGCTCCTCGCCGAGGCCACAAGTGCCAACGCGATGGTCGTGCTTAATCGCCCGGGAGGCGGCGTGGAGATCACAACGCCCGACCTTGCGAGCACGTCGATCCTCGCGGGCGTCACGCGGGACATGATGGTTGACGCCGCGGCCAAGGGACTCGGCGGCTGGAAGCACGGACCAATCTCCGAGCGTCCCGTTACCGCCGCAGAACTCGACCAAGCCCGCGAAGTCGTGATCTGCGGCACCCTCTCGATGGTGACCGCCATCACGCACTTGGACGGCCGCCCAATCGGAACCGGCGAGTCAGGCCCCTACGCCCATGACCTCCTGCGGCTGCTGATCGCCGCGATCGGCTAAGCACGGCAGGCTGGTGCTCTGAAACGAGTCGCTGCTCCCCCGAATCACGCGAGTCCCGTCGATCCAAACCCGCCCTCGCCTCGGGCGGTGTCGTCGAGCGACTGGACCTCAACCAGCTTTGCATGGGCCACCGGCGCGATCACGAGCTGGGCAATGCGCAGGCCGTGGGTGACAGTGAAGGCCTCGCGGCCAAGGTTGATCATGGGAACGAGCAGCTCGCCGCGGTAATCGCTATCGATCGTGCCGGGGGAGTTCGGGCACGTCATGCCGTGCTTGGTCGAGAGGCCCGAACGTGGACGGACCTGGCCCTCAAAGCCCTGAGGGATCGCCATCGACAGGCCAGTCGGGATGGTGCGAATCTCGCCGGGCTGGAGCGTGATGGGTCCGCCCGGAATGCACGCAGCGAGGTCCAGACCCGCGGCACCTTCAGACTGATACGAGGGCATCCGCGCCTCGGGATGGAGACGTCGGACCGGAAGCGTGGGAGTGTGCATGGAGCAACCGTACCCGGCCGCGGCCCGTCGCGGGCGGTTGCGACATGCTCACAAGACAGCCCGACCTCGATGTGCGGCGCATCCACTCGTGACTCTGAGGCGATCGCTTACGATCGGGATGCGTACGGGGCCGCGAAGGCAATCGGCATGTCGAGCGCGGAGGGGATGCCGCTGGGCGTCACGGCCCGGACGACGATCTCCGGTGGGTCCGGCTCCATCTGCTCCAGCTTGGAGAGGACCCGGTTGTACTGGTCCAGCGTCCGCTTGGCGTTGGAGAGGGCGGCGTCAAGGCTCGAAGCCCCGGTCACGCGCCGGTAGAGATCGGGGCGGCCCGACTCGGAGTGGGCCTTCGCATCGGTGATCTGGCGGATCAGGCCCTGCGTCTCTTCACGAGAGGAGAGGGCGTCCTTCAAGAGTCTGTTTCGATCGCTCATATGTTCTCAGAGATATTCGTCGGGGGCGGTCCCGTCCGTGGGTCGCTGATGGAAACGGAACGCATGTCGCTCCGGCCACGAGGCAGACCCCGACGTCAAGACATCGTACCGAGGATCTTTACGCGGCCGCAATATTTGGGCCAGTTACTGCCACACTTACTTTGTTCGTTTTTTGAACGGTATCACCCGTCATTTCAGGAACATGACGGTGCAGGGCGGCGAGGACAGCCTCGCGGTCGGTGCTGCTCCGGAGCGAGCCCATCTCGGCGATCATCGATGCTACCGCCATTGGCGCAATCCCCGCCGCGGCAAGGGTCATGATGCCGGGGAATGGCGTCGGGCGGAGTGCCTCGGCGCTGTACGCGAGCTCCTCATGAAGCTTCTCGCCGGGCCGAGCACCGGTGAAAGTGACATCCATGCGCGGGCCGCCAGGCTGGGGAGAAGCTGGCGGCTGGGCCGGGCCGGGCAGCGTCGAGTCGGCCGGAGTCGGCAGGCATGGCTCATAGCCGCAGAGGCGCACGAAGCGGGTGGCGAGCTCGACGATGCTGACTGGCTCGCCCATGTCGAGCACAAGCACGGTCGGGCTTTGCGGCGCGTGGGCATTGATCGCCGCGGCCTGGATGACAAGCGTCGCGGCCTCGGTGATCGTCATGAAGTACCGGGTCATGCGCGGATCCGTCACGGTCACTGGCCCGCCCTCGGTGAGCTGGGCGGACCAGATGGGCAGCACGCTGCACGCGCTACCGAGGACGTTGCCGAAGCGGACCATCGTGAAACTTGTGGGAGTGGGTGCGCCAGCACTCTTTGAGTTCATGGACTGGACGTACATCTCCGCCAGGCGCTTGGTGGCGCCCATCACGCTGGTCGGGTTGACCGCCTTGTCGGATGAGATCATCACGAACCGCTTGACGCCAACGGCCAGGCTTGCGTCCGCGATGCTCTTGGTACCAAACAGATTGTTGACGACGGCGTGGGAGGGGTGATCCTCCATCAGCGGCACGTGCTTGTGGGCCGCGGCGTGGAAGACCACGTCTGGCCGCAGCGCGACAAGGTGGCGCAGCGTGGCACCCTCGTCGACGACGTCGTGCAGCAGTGCCTTGCGTGAGAGGCCGGGGAAGCGGCGTGCGATCTGGCGGTCGATCTCAAAGAGCGCGTTCTCGCTGCGCTCCATCAGGATAATCTGGCTGGGCTTGAAGGTCGCAGCGATGCGGCAAAGTTCGCTGCCGATCGAGCCGCCCGCGCCCGTGATGAGCACCTTCTGACCCTGGATGACCTTCGCTACAGCGCGCCGGTCGATGCCGTAGGGCGTGCGGCCAACAAGCTCGACAAGGTCCACGCTCGCGGCGATGGACTGGCCCCGAACGACCGGCGCCGGGCCGCAGAGCACGTCATCGATCGTCGGAACAAAGCGTTCGGGGATCGAGAGCTCTCGCAGGAGCGCGCGAACCCGCGCGTGGGCGGGCGACTGCGACGCGGGCAGGCTCACGATCGCGGACGAGAGACCAATCTCGGCATGGACATGACGCAGGTCGCCGAGATCGCCCAAGATCGTGAGGCCGACAATCTCGCCGCCATCGATGGCACCCGGCGGCGGACGATCGACCAGGATGCACCCGAGCGGCACCGGCCCAGCCTCAACCGAAGCGAGCTGCGCAGCGACGGCGGCAATCGAAGCCGGTGTCCCGATCACGACGGGACTCTCCCAGATCGAAGGCGCAGGGCTGGCGGAGGATGGAGAAAGCCGGCCCCCGCGGCGGCCGGTCGAAACGGAGTTGATGTTGGTGGTA
>JBBQGR010000213.1:0-5123 GCA_038323185.1 Phycisphaerales bacterium
GTCCGAGATCTCCCCGCGTCCCTCGCAAGTAGCGTGGTGAGCCGAATCAAAGTGATGGCACGCCTGGACGTCGCCGAGTACCGATCCCCACAGGACGGAAGGGCGACAGTCACCGTCGGTGGATCGAGCGGCACCCACTCCGGCCGGCGTGTGGACCTGCGAATAAGCACCCTCCCAAGCACCTACGGCGAACGGGTCGTGCTTCGCCTGCTCGACGCTTCTCGTTCGCCGCACCTCCTCACCTTCGCCGCGCTCGGAATGCCCCCGGAAGTCGAGCACCGATTCCTGGCGCACGTCGGTCGAACCAGCGGCATCGTCCTCTCCACCGGCCCGACCGGCAGCGGAAAGACCACAACCCTCTACACCACACTCGCCTGGCTCAGCTCCAGCAACGCCGGCGCACTCTCCCGAGGGTGTGAACTCAACATGATGACCATCGAGGATCCCGTCGAATACGACCTGTCGACCGGTGTCCGCGCGGGCTTGTCAGTCAGCCAGACGCAGGTTGACCCGAAGAAGGGCCTGACCTTCGTGACCGGACTCAAACACATTCTGCGCCAGGACCCCGACGTAATCATGATCGGCGAGGTCCGCGACCAGGAAACTGCCCGCATCGCCGTGCAGGCATCGCTCACTGGCCATTTGGTCTTGAGCACGCTCCATACCAACGACGCCGCCAGCGCCGTGGCGCGTCTGCTCGACCTTGGGGTCGAACCCTTCCTCGTCAGCTCTTCCCTCTCAGCCGTGCTCGCGCAACGTCTGGTCCGGACCATCCACCCTGCGTGCAAGGGAGCTGGATGCCCGGAGTGCGTGGGCACCGGCTTCAAGGGCCGCAATGGAGTCTTCGAACTTCTCTCGCTCAACAGCCGTATCCGGGAGCTGATCACTCAACGCGCGTCGGTGATGGACATCAGGTCGGCAGCACAGAGCGCCGGCATGGCGACGCTTCGCGCCAACGGCACTCGGCTCGTCGCGATGGGACTCACGACGCGCGAAGAAGTCGAGCGAGTCGTGGACGCGATCGATGAGGTGGAAGCATGACACTTCTGCCGCGTCGCAAAGTACTTCGCGTGAGTGCACGCCGCTTGCTCGTTGCGTTCATGGTTTCCGCGTGCTTCACATGGGCAATCTGGCCGATCCGTCCCTCTTCAATCGCAGCGATTCCCACTTTTAACACGAGCACGAGTGCCCCGGCCAACTCCGTTCCCGGCAGTCTTAACCTGACCGGATTCGGAGCACCACTCTGGTTTGCCCCACCGCCCCCGGTCCTTCCTCAACCTCCGGTCGTCGCCGCACCTTTGCCTCCACCACCCCCGCTCCGATGGCAACTGCTCGCGATCGTCGGTGAACGTTCCGGCTTCAGGGCACTCATCTACGACCCGGACTCAGACAAGCTGTTCGAACTTGGCGAAGGTGACACCGCTGGCTCCCGATCGATCGGGCGAATCACGGAGACCTTCGTCGAAGTCCGGGAGGTTGCCGGGCTTCGAACGCTCGCGCTGCGCGAATCAAAGCCTGGAGATCCGCGATGACGACGCACGAGACTTGGCACTGCGACCGCTTCTACTGGACCGTGCTGGTCGCGCCCGGCTTTCGACGTCCCGGTGAGTTACCCGTCGGTCTGCGGCCGTTGCTCGAAGATGAAACTCCGCTCGAGATTGAACACCTTCATGCGGTCTGTGTGCCACGCAACGACGGCACCCTCGCCGTCTGTGCCATCGATTTGGCTCACCTCAACCAGCTCATGCCTGAAACACTCTCTCTGACTCCAAACTCTCTTCCGTCCTTTTTAGATGGCGGCCTCCGCGCCGAAGACTTCAACCTCCTCGTTGGGCGCTTCGAGCCGCACCCCCTCCGCCTCGCGCGGCTCAGGGCCCACGGACTTCGCGCGCTCGTCTTCCTCCTCTGCGGACTTCTGGTCGCCATTGGACTCCAGCGCCGTGCATGGCATTGGCGGGCTCAAGCCAGCGCCATCCACGCGAGCGCAGAGCGGGTCGCGGCGGGACTAGCAGTTGCCAGCGATTCCAGGGACATCGAGGCCGAAGCCCGCAGACTTCGCTCAACCCGCGAGATGCTGGCCAACACTTCGCCACAGTTCGATGCCGCTGTCGCCCTAGGAGCCGTTCTTGATTCCTGGCCCGCGAACACACCGAGCAAGCCCCAGTCCATCTCTGTCAACTCAACTGGCGTCACCCTTGCAGTCTCCTTCGACGGCGACGCGAGCAACTTCTTGGAGGCGTTCACTCCCGCGCCGGGATGGACGCTCGACGAACCCCGCCTGAACACGGCCGAGCAAACCACGCGCCTGACCTTGCATCTGCGACCCTCCGGCTCAAAGTCGGTGAGCAAGCCATGATTCGTCACGTCGTCATGCTTTGGATCCTCGCGACAATCGCTCTGGGCTGCGCGATCACACTCTCGTGCGCATCTGCCCTTCGAGCCTATCGCAGCCTTGGTATTGCGAGCATCAGACTCTCTGAGACCATCCGAGATGCCGGTACCATCACCGAAATCCGTGCCCGTCTCCCAGCCTACTCGCTCAGGGACGAAGCGCGTGGCAGCTTGACGCCACGCGTCACAACAGCAATGGAGCGAGCTGGTCTTCCTGCCGCCACCCTCGTGAGCCTCTCGCCCCAAGCCGAGTCGGGCCTGGCTCGCGAAGGTGGAGTTCAACTGTCCAGTAGACGCGCCACGCTCATGCTCTCGAACCTCTCGCTCCCCCAGCTCGGCCGGTTCTTGGATGCATGGCGCAGCACCGAAGTGGCATGGCTGCCCGTGAGTATCGACCTTTCTCCCGCCAGCGGGAAGCCGCCCGACGCTGGTGGTGATCTTCCGTTACGCGTGGTTATCACGATCGAGTCCAGATCGCTCAAGGAGGCTGGATCATGATGGTTCCCTTTCCGAACCGTGGACTGTGGATCCTGCGCTTCCTGACTTCCGCAGTGCTTCTTGCGGGTTGCTCGTCAGCCCCCTCGCCAGGCCCTTACTCGCCAACATCGGAAGTCCAACGCGACTCAACGAAGTCAGATCGCCTCGCAACCGAGGCGGCCGAACTTCTGGAGTCCGATCCCAAGCGCGCAGAAGAACTTCTCCGGCTCGCGATCAACGCTGATCTCTACAACGGCCGAGCGCACAACAACCTAGGCACGTTGCATCTCGCTCAAGGAAGGCTCTACGAGGCCGCAAACGAGTTCGAGTGGGCGAGAAAGCTCATGCCTGGTCACCCAGACCCGCGCCTCAACCTGGCCCTGACCCTCGAAAAGGCGGGCCGTATAGACGATGCGATCGCGACCTACGCCACGGCACTTGAGGTCTATCCGGAACACATCGCCACCATGCAGGCCCTCGCCCGCCTCCAAGTTCGCACTGCCCGCGTCAACGACCACACCGCACAGATGCTCGAAGTGATTGCACTCCGCGGCGAAACACCCGGGTGGCGCGACTGGGCAAAACTCCAACGAACCCGCCTCTCGCAATAGCACTAGACTCGCGCGAGAGCCCGCCGCATCGAAGCTCGCCTCACAACCCACGCGGCGGCCAGCTCTGCCAGTCGCCATGCTCCCCGCCGACACGGACCAAGCCCAGAATCACAACGCCCCCAAAGTCCGAATGGACTTGTGGGGGTTCGCGTTCCGTCTGATCGTGTCAAATCGTTCGAATGGGCAGAGCCGGACTTGAACCGGCAACCCCCGCATTTTCAATGCGGTGCTCTACCAATTGAGCTACCTGCCCGGTAGGGGTGGGAGTGTAGGTGGCTGGATCCGGGGCTTCAAGCGCGGGAGGGTTGCTTGCTGGGGCCGAGGGAGAGGGTGTAGGGCTTGTGACGGCTTTGCGCGCTGCGGGCGCTGCGGGTCGTTGAGCTCATGAGCCTGATGGCGGCGTTGTTGGTGGTGGCGTTGTCGTTGCTGCCGGGGTCGCGGGCTGGCCTTCTGGCTTTGCGTCCGCGCTTGGTTCTGCTGGCGGTTCGGGCTCGCTTCTTGGCAGGAGTGCTGGTGCGGAAGCGAGTCGGTAGGCGGCGATTGCTGAGTTTGTTGCGGACTGCTTGAGGTACTCCTCGATGGCGAGGTCGAAGCGATCGTGCTGGGTGTGCCAGCCGTAGCCGTAGTCGGCGCGGCCGACTTCGTCCCAGAAGAAAGCGGGCACCCCCGCCGCGACGAAGGAGGCGTGGTCGCTGCCGGCGCCGGGCTTCTGGCGCGGGCCGACCGCGCGGACGTTGACGTTCAGTGGCTTGTTGTCCTTTGTGTCCAAAAAGCGGCCGGTGATCGGCGCGGTCGCGGCGGCGAGGAACTCGACCATCTGGTCCGCTGCGGCGAGGCCGCCTTGCGAGTTGGTGCCGCCGTCGTCGTTGAACATCACGCTGATTGAGTCGAGCTGACCCGCCTCTTTCAGCTTGTCGACGTACGCCTTTGATCCCAGCAGTCCCTGCTCTTCACCAGTCCAATGGATGAAGCGGATGGTGCGGAGTGGCTTGGCGTTGGCCGCGATGAGCAGTCGTGCGGCCTCGATTGTGACTGCGGTGCCTGTGCCGTTGTCGGTGGTGCCCTGCGAGCCGGGGCCGTCCCAACTGTCGAGATGCCCTGAGATGATAACCACCTCGTCGGGCCGCGTGGTTCCTCGAATCTCGGCGATGGTGTTGTAAACGGGCACGGGCCCAGCGATGAGCGTGTGCTGAGCGTCGATCTCGACCTCGATTGGCTCGCCGTCGGTCAATCGCGAGTTGAGGTAGTCGTAATCGCTCAGACGGACCATGACCTCCACATCGGGAGGAATCTGATTGAAATCAAGTTCGCGCCAGCCGGGGCACGAGGTCGTCCAGACTCGTTCATCACGCGACGATGTGATGAAGCCAAGCACGTTGTGACCCAGCACCAAACGCTCAACGGGCGCATCGTCGTAGATCGCCTCGCCCGCCGTGATCGCCTTGCGGGCGTCGCGTCGCTGCCGATAGCGCTCTCCGGCCAGCTGCCCCACGCCACGGATGCCCGTTCGACCTGTGGGCGAAGGCGGTGCGATCAGCACCCAGGCGCCATCCAGACGGTCCTTCATGGCCTCATAGGCCTCGCGATTGTCTGGCATTCGCACGATCGGGCCGCGCTTTGGGCCGTCGGTGCCGCTGGTCCAGG
>JBBQGR010000214.1:0-5112 GCA_038323185.1 Phycisphaerales bacterium
CTGACGAGCCAGGGCCGCCTGATTCGCGCGTACTACAGCAGCCAGTGCGGCGGGCGCCCCGGAAGTGCCAGCGCGGTATGGCCCACGCGCAAGGGCTGGGAGTTTAATCTCGCGGTGCCCCTGCAGGGCCAGACGCGAGACCACGCGTGCCAGCAGAGCTCGCTCTATCGCTGGCAGATCACACGCACCGACGATGATGTGAACAAGCGTCTGAGAGCCTGGGGTCATCGCACCAAGCACGAGGTCGCAACGCTGACGCGCCTCAGGTTCGTCGAGGTTGAGAAGCGCAACGACGCTGACCGCCCCAACAGCTACACACTGACGGACGACAACAGCCGCACATACTCCATCCGTGCCGAGGAGCTGCGCGAGGCGCTCAACGAGCGAGTCAGTGGCCTGCTGGCCATCTCGCGTGAGAATCGCGTCAATAGCGGCGATCTTGAGCTCGATGTTTGGGCCGATCAGGCACGGATCCGAGGGCGCGGCTGGGGCCATGGCGTTGGCATGTGCCAGTGGTGTGCCAAGGGCTTTGCCGATCAGGGCAAGGACTGGAACACGATGCTCAAGCTCTTCTATCCCGGTGCGGAGGTTGTGAAGGCGTACTGAAGTTAGACGCGGTCCTTGCTTGGCCCGGAAGTCGCAGCGTGAGCTTGCCGCCGGTGAAGGGCAGACCCTTTCAAGACCACGATCATCGCGCGAAAGCACGAGATGATCGTGGCACTTCTCCGCATGGCACTCGGGTCATACCATCCGACGGATTGCGGTGCCGCGGGCGGTTGCCGATCCGTATTGCGAGGTCTTCTCGATGCTTGGGCCTGGTGGCGGGCAACATGGGCTGGATGAAGTGCGGGCGCGGCTGCACGGGGCTGGCCTGCGCGTGACGCGTCAGCGAGAGGTCGTCTACTCCGCGTTGATCGCCTCCCACCTGCATCCCACCGCGGAGGAACTGCTCCGGCTGGTGCGTGAGCAGGATGGCGAAGTCAGCCTTGCGACGATCTACAACACGCTCGAGGCGCTTTTCGCCGCGGGCTTGACGCGGCGAATTCCAGACTCTTCGGGGAGCGGTCCCTGCCGCTATGACGCGGATCTCTCGCCCCACGCGCACGTGACGACGCCCGACGGCCAGATGATCGACCTTCCGCCGGACCTTTCGAAGCGGGTGCTGGCGCATCTGCCTCGGGAGCTGGTGGCGGAGGTTGAAGCCAGGACAGGGCGCGTTGTGGACCGTGTGCAGGTTCAGTTTGTCACGCGCGCGTGATTGCATCTCGCGGATTTCATCACGATGAGGAACCGGTTGCCGCGCTCGCGCGAATGTTGTCATGCGCGAGAGCAACGGATCTCGCGATGCGTGCGGCCCGAGTCTCGGTGCGCTTCGCGGTTGTTAACCAGGTGAGGAGAAGTTTCTGAGCACCGCGAGAGAAGGCGTTGTAGTGTTTGAGGGCGAGGGGGTCGGCCTCGAATGCTGCGGCGAGGTCTGCGGGCATCTCAAGATTCTCGGCAGCGTCGAGGGTGGTCCAGGAGCCGTCGGCGATGGCCGCGTCGATCACGGACTGGCCCGCGGTCTTCATGAAGCCGCGGCTCTGGAGCGAGGCGATGCGGCGCTTGTTGAGCGCGGACCAGACACTTCGGGGCCTGCGAGGGGAGACACAGATCATTGCGCGGCGCTCATCAAGCCTGCGAGGTAGCGAGTCGATCCATCCAAAGCAGAGTGCTTCTTCGACGATGACACGAGCCAGATCGGGCCCGAAGCAGCATTGTTGGTGCCGAGCCAGGCTCGACACGCGGTGCACGGTCACCGATGGCCGGTCTGGTGGCGGGCTTCGCGCTGGGTTTCGCGCGGGCGCTCGCGATAGATTTGTTGGGTGGTGTCGCCGTGTCTTGTCGCGGACGGGCGGTTTCGTCGCCGCTGTGGTGGCGGCATGTTGCATCGAAGGGCGATCAGGGCTGGGTTCCAAAGCTCGCTTGCAGCTCACGAAGCGGCGCGTCGTTGATCCGGATGAGTCCGATGTGGGGGAATTCCAGGTCGATCGTGGTCCAGAGGCAGACGGCGACGAGCAGGCAGAGGGCCACGGCGGGGTAACGTCGTCTGAGCCTCGAGGCGATGTTCGATCACCCGTAGTGTGAGATCGAGCGCAGGATCTTGCCTTCGGCGCTGAGCGCGAAGAGCTCGGCGGCGAGGTCGCCGGTCATGCGACGGTAGACGAGGATCACACTCTCAAGCCCCGTCGTGACGAACATGGGATCAAAGCGGAGTGTTGGATTGCGAACCATCGCCCTGGCAAAGTAGTCGCGCACGGCGTCGATGCCGCAGAGGGAGCGATCGTCCGTGCCGTTGTACCGCTTGATGAACGGGGAGGAGTGCTTGATCGCGTCGTCGTAGCAGGCCATGATGGCGTCGATGCTGTGGCTGTTCCACGCCGCGTACCAGCGGTCGGCGAAGGCCTGCGCGTCGGTCGGCGAGAGGGGGAAGGTCGTTGGGAGCGTGGTCATAGCAAAGCGTACCGCGAGTGGGCCAGGTGCGCGGGGCCAGCCGCGAGCTCACCGTGCATGGAAGAAGCTCATGTGCAGCTCGGCATGGCGAAGGTTCATTTGTTCGACCTCATCGCGTGCGAGGTCGCCGAAGATGACGTTGGGATGGATGGGCTGCGTGGTGCGGATTCGGGTGACGGCGCTGCGGAGGCGGGCGAGGCCAGCGTCCGTCGAGAGTGGCTCTTTGAAGAGTGCGCCAGCTTCGACGCCGCGCATGCGGATGCCGGGTGGCACGCCCTTCTTGAGGAATCGACCCTTGAGGGCCCTGAGCAAGAACGTGATTATTCGCGGGGGTTTGGGCATGTTTGGCGGATAGCCGTCGTAAGGCGTCCCGGCCCAACCGGCGATGTGGCCGAGCGCCTGGCCCAGCGACCAATTTCCGGTGTGCTCCAGGCGACCATCGCGGTCCGCCGCCGCGTGCCGGCCGGCATCCGCGAGCACATCGTCGATGGTGCTGAATCAGAGCGGGCGGCGGTGGGCCTTCTTCGTATTGATTGCATGGGCGGGCATGCCGAAAACATATGTTGGATCGGGACAGTCGCCTTCCGGCGACGGCGCCGATCCCTACAGCGTCCGCAGAATGTTCGCAAGCCTCGAGCAGAACTCGCCGCACGCGGCTTCATCGTGTGCCAAGCTCAGGTACAGCTTGGTGCCCATCGGGTTGATGAAGAGGTCCGACTCGAAGAGGCGGAGCATCATCGCGCGTGCCTTGGCGCGGTCGCCCCGGATGGTCGAGCGGTAGTCGAAGATGGGCTGGTCGGAAAAGATGATCTGTCCGAGCGGGCCATCGCCGATCACCTGGCCAACGTGGCCCGTGTCGCGCAGTGTGCGGCGGAGGCCATCGCGGAAGTGCTGGCCAAGTGCGTGCAGTTGTTCGTACGTGCCCGGCTTGCGATAGAGCGCGAGCGCCGCGCTCGCGCCGGCGCACGAGACGGGATTCCCACCGAGCGTCGAGGCGGTCCAGACATAGTCGGCATCCACCCCAGCCTTGTCCTCCCGCACCACATCCATGATGTCTGCGCGGCCGCCGAAGGCGCCGATGGGGAGCCCGCCGCCGAGTGCCTTGCCATACGCGACCAGGTCCGGGATCACGCCGTACTTCTCCTGCGCACCGCCGTAGGCGAGGCGGAAGCCGGTTACGACCTCATCGAAGATGAGCAGCACACCGCGGCGCGTGCACGCCTCGCGCAGGGCGGCGAGAAAGCCCGGACGCGGCGCGAGGCAGCGGTGGAGGGGCTCGACGATGACCGCAGCGAGAGTGTCGGCGTGCGCATCTATCGTGGCGCGAGCGGCCTCCGCATCGTTGTATGGAGCGATGACGATGTGGTCGTGATGCACGCCCGCGCTGGAGGGCTCGGGGCTTGGAAAGGGCGTGGTGCCGGAGGGGAAGAGGCTCACGACACCCTCATCGTTGGAGCCGTGGTATGCACCTTCGAACTTCATGACGCCGCTGCGCCCGCGGAAGGCCCGCGCGAGGCGGAGGCAGTACATCGTGGCCTCGGTGCCGCTGGCGCAGAATCGGACGCGCTCGCACGCGGGCGAGAGGCGGATCAACTCTTCGCCAAGCCGCAGCGACTCGGTATTGGTGAAGGAAAAGTTGGTGCCCAGGGGAGCACGCTCGATGACGGCACGGATGATGTCGGGATGGGCGTGGCCGGGAAGGACCGAGCCCCAGCCCATGGAAAAGTCGAGCATCTCGCGGCCCTCGGCATCCCACAGGCGGCAACCCTCGCCGCGATGGATGACACGGACGAGATGGGCCGGGAGATTGAACTCACCATTCGACCCCGCTGGAAAGGTGGCGAGCGCGCGGGCGGAGGGGGAGGGGGGCGCGGAGTAGGGCGCGGGTGGCTCGGCCATCACGGGCGCGCCGGTGGTTGCGGTCGTCATGCGTGAGGGTACCGACGGCGCGCGTGCGGACGCAGGATGCGATTGTATCAAGATTGTGCGAAGGAAGTGGGACCACCCTTCCGGGCTGTGGGTCACCAGCTTGACGTTGCCAGTCCCTCACTCCCCACACCGCCAAACCTCCGCGATCATGTACGGGCCGGGCTCGGGCTTCTCGCTTGCAAAGTTCTCCATCGCGAGGCGAGCGTCGTCGATCTGATCGAGCAGGCACCACTGGTTGACGGGGTAGTTGCCTGCTTCGAGATTGCACGAGAGCGGGGCGCAGCCGAAGCTGATGGTGTTGAGCGCGGCAAGGCGGTCGTGGCGGGGCGAGCAGACGAGTGCAATCACATCCAGACCCGGCGGCCGGGAGTGGATGGATGGCCGCGCCGGTGCCGCGGTGAAGCTTGAGATTGATGGGAAGCGTGTCGATGTCGCCTCGGCCATAGCAGACCCAGGGGTAGAGGCACGTCGCGTGGATCTCGATGCTTGCAATCGCAGACGCAGAGCTTGGCGAATCAAGGGAGGAGTCATGTAACGTGGCAAGAATTGCGGCCTCACGAGCCGCGAGAGGCGTGGGGTAGTGCATCGCGAGGTTTAGATGGTCCGAGTCAGGCCCGCCGCAGCCGGGAGCGATGGGGGTAGTGATGCAGTCGCAAACACTCGCGATGTGCGTGACGATGGTGGGGAAGTTCG
>JBBQGR010000215.1:0-5068 GCA_038323185.1 Phycisphaerales bacterium
CCCAAGCTCGGTCACGAGCCGCGCGATCTGGCCCCGGTGGTAGGTGCTGTGATTGAAGACGTGCGTCAGGATGTCCGCGACGCGGCTGACATAGGCGGTGGCGTCGCTGGCGGTGTAGTGGATCTCACGAGCCAACTCCGCTTCCGTCAGGGCGCCCAGATACTGGGACCACTGAGCATCAACATCCAGCGCGATCTCCGCGATCTGCCGCGGCGACATCGGCGGGAACCAGTCTTTGATCGTGTCGTACGCGACGGCATTGACGCGCCAGAGCCAGACCTGCCGCGCGAGCAAGCAGTGTGGCAGCAGGCCAATCACGCGCTGGTAGCGATCGTCACCACGGTTGCCGGGCGGGATTGACTCAATCGACACCACCGCGCGCTCGTTCGCCCACGTCTCGTAGGCAAGAAGGCGGACATAGTGGTCAATCAACGGGTTGTTCTGTGTGTTCATGTTGGAATCTTGGCCTCGGTCACTGAGTCACTGCGTTTGGACATGCCGTTGGGCTGATCAGTGGCTGATAAAGCCTGATCATCGTCGAATCATCGCCTGATCACGCTCCGCGACCGATTGCGTCCTTCATCTGCTTCACAGCCTCGCGCAGCCCCACGAAGACGGCGCGGCCGACGATCGCGTGCCCGATGTGCAGCTCTTCAACGCCGGGGATCCGGGCAATCGGACCCACATTGGCGTAGTTGAGCGCGTGGCCCGCGTTGAATCGCATTCTCGCGCTGCGGATCCGCTGCCCGATCGAGGCAATCATCGCACACTCGCTCGCGAGCGCGGCGTTGCGCGGGTCGCCGCCGCACGCCGCGAAGAGTGCGGCATACGGACCCGTGTGCACCTCGCACACATCCATGCCAATCGCCGCCGCAGCGTCCACCTGCTTATCCTGAGCATCAATAAAGGCCGAGACCACACACCCAGCGTCGTGCAGCCGCTGCACCACGTCTCGGAGCCGGGGCTGATTCCCCGCCACATCAAGGCCACCCTCGGTCGTCACCTCATGCCGCCCCTCGGGCACGAGCATGGAAGAGTGCGGCCGCAATCGGGCGGCCACCGCGACCATCTCGTCCGTCGCCGCCATCTCAAGATTGAACCGCACGCGCACGAAGGGCCGCAGGAGCTCCGCGTCGCGGTCCGTGATGTGGCGCCGATCCTCCCGCAGGTGGATCGTGATGCCATCGGCGCCTCCCAGCTCCGCCTCGTGCGCAGCACGAACCACGTCGGGCTCGCCATATGCCGCGACGTCCTGAGTCCCGCGGTACCGCGCCTGCCGGAGCGTCGCGACATGATCGATGTTGACAGAGAGGAGCGGCATGATCCACGAGGATATGGGCACCAAACGGCGGCAGGACACCTCACCGGACAATGCCCGAGCGAGATCGCCCGCTCATCGCCCGCTCAGACAGGCCGCCGGTCCGACTTCCATCTCGCCAGTGCATCCTCGAGCGCTCTGGCGGCGACGGGGCCGCCATCTTCACCCTTCATGCGCTCGCCGACCTCCGCGGCTCGACCAACGCAGGCCGGATCATCGACCACACGCCTGATTGCCTCGACCAGGCGCTGAGGTGTCAGGTCCTGAGCCGCGAGCGTCTGCGATACGCGCATCCGTTTGGCCCGCGCGGCGTTGTCGAACTGGTCATGCGCATGTGGCACGATCACGGTCGGACGCCCCGCACGCAGCCCCTGCGACGTTGTCCCGATGCCGCCATGGTGTACCGAGCACGCCGCCCGCGGCATCACGCTCGAAAAGGGCGCGTACCCAAAGACCTCAACTCCGGGCGGGAGATTGGTCGGAGCCGTCTCCGGGGCGCGTCCGACCAGCAACATTCCGCGCCGGCCCATGATCCTGCAAGCCTCCGCCGCGGCGTGATAGAAACGTCCCGCCACATGTACCGCGGCCGTGCCAAGCGAGAAGAGGATCGGTGCCTCGCCCGAGCCAAGAAATCGCTCGACTTCGGCGGGCGGATGTTCCTGTTCCTGCGCCCGATCATGCCACGGCACGCCGGTGATCACAGAATCCATAGGATCCGAGGCAAGCGGGCCGCGCATGATCGGCGACCAAAGCCCCAGCACTGCGGCACCAGCCCGAGCCTGTCCCGTGAAGAAGTCTCTGGATGCGGGCAAGCCCACCGACCCGCGGAACCTGTTGATCGTCGGATCCATTCGCATCCGGATCGCCAGCGGAATGAGCGCGCCCGTCAGACGGCTGAACCATCTCGGGGCAAACGTCGACATGAGCGGGTTGACAAGGATCGGGTCGCCCGTGCTCTGCCACATCATCGGCGCGAGCACGCCCGTCGCGCACGGCACATCGAGCCGCTCGCAGACCCATGGCACAGACAGACAAATGTGGTGGTGCAGCACCATGTCGATGCGCTCGCGACGGATCAGCCCCGGCAGCATCGCCAGCGTCGCGCGCATGTGCGGCATCATCAGCCGCTCCATCACGATGCCGGGCCCGCGCCAGTGGTGCATGACGTCGGGCATCGACGCGAGCTGGCGAAGATCAAAAGCCTCACCAATGGGCTGGAATCGGACATTCTCTTCCTCGACCACGCGCCGGTAATACTCATTCGCCGCGAGCAACACCTCGTGGCCACGCTGGGCCATCGACCGCGCAATCCCGAGAAAGGGATGGATGTCCCCGTGCGAACCCGCAGTTGTAATGAGGATCCGCATCCAGCCAAGCGTACGGCCCGAGGTTCAACTTGGAGGCCAAAGCAGGGAAATGAAACACAGGCTCGGTCTTCGCGGCCCGGGCGATGCCTACTTGTCCTTCTCCGCGAGCTTGTCGAAGAAGTACTTTTCCGCCGCTCGGTACCGGCCCATAGCCTCGGTCAGAACCTGTGTGGCCTCGCCGATGTCCTGGGCCGTCGGGTCGTTGGCCTGGCGGCGAGCGGTCGCGATATCGAGCGATTCCGCCGCCGCACGCACGTCCGAGGAGGCCTCGGCATACGAGCGTGTCGCGTCGTACAAAACCTGCACCTCGAGCTCCTTGGTCGAGGGTGCGTGGAGCAGTCGCCACGGCTGGCTCCGCACCTCGACGCTCGTGAGCTTGAGCTGGTCGGACATGATGCGCATGTTCGCGAGCGTGCGCCGGATGCTGGGTGTCTGTTCACCAAGCAGCGCGCTCAGGCGATTGATCGCCTCGGAGGCCGTCGCGAGCGACGTTCGCGCCTCGCGGAACGCGCCGCTCACGAGATCCATTAGCTCGGTATCAACGCGAGCCGCCGCGGACTTTGCGTTCAGGCTCGCCTCGTCGATGTTCACCAAAATCTGGTCGATGCGCTGGCGATTGTCGTCTACCGCCGCGCGAGCCGAAGTTACCACGCCCCGCGCCTCATCCACACCAAGGTCGATCTTCGCAAGGATCGGATCGACCTTCGCAGAGGCACTCTCGACATTGACCGCGATGGCATCGATGCGCTTGGACCATTCTGCCGCGCGGGCTCGAAGGTCCGCGATCAGCACTCGCGCTTCATCGATGCTGGTCTGAACACCTGGGCCGGACTTCTCCACCAGCGATTGCACTTCGGCCACGGTCTTATCGAGATTCGCAACCGCGTTGCGAAGCTGGTTGGCCTGATCGGGCCCGAAGCCCGCGTCCGCGAGAAACGCTGGCGGCGCGATCATTCCAGCGATGATCTCCGCCTCCTCGACCTGCGGCCCCACACCCTGGTGTGGCTGCCTGGACGCATCAATCGTCGCCGGATCGCCGATCGACGAGATGTTGATCGACGACAGCGACCCCAGCAGCGGCTTCTCGAGCGCGATCCGCGCGTTCTCAAAGATCGGAAGGTCGCCGCGTATCGCTATATCAACCAGCACCGCCGTCGGGAACTGCCGCGGCAGGTCGCTGGCCGTGCGGGCCAGCCCATCAGTCTTCTCAAACCGCACGCGCTTGACCTTGCCAACCTCCTGCCCACCAAGAAGCACCGCCGAACCCTCACGCAGGCCCGCCGTGCCCTGATCCAGCCGGAATCGCACGGTGAAGTTCGTCCAGCCCGCCCCGCTCGCGCTGCCCCAGCCCGACAGCATGAAGCTGACCCAGACCCCAAGAAGGAGCCCGCCCACGACGAACCCGCCAGCCAAAATGTTGTTTCGAGAGGAGGCCATGGTTGGCTAGCGTAGCGAGTTTGAAAGCCCGCGACCGAGACCGACCCAAACACTCTCGCGGCGAGTTTCAACCACGCGTGGATCGGATGCTCGGCTCGCTCGCCAGCCGAACCTCGCCAAGAAGCTGCCGCTCCAAGAGACCCGTGTTGGCACGGGCCGTGATCGGTCCTTCGGCGTCGCCTCGCAGAAACTGGCGGATCAGCCGCCCGCGGTCGTCAAGCTCCCGGCCCTCCTCGTCGCTCGTCTTGCGGACCTTGTCAAACCAGTCTCGTGTCTCCACCGCGATCATGCGGCCGCCATCAAGCATCGCCATGCGATCCGCGATCGCAAACGCCGAGTCCATCTCGTGCGTCACCACCACGCTCGTGACGCCCAGCCGCTTGGAGAGCGAGATGATGAGCTGATCAATCTGTGCGCTCGTCACAGGATCCAACCCCGCCGAAGGCTCGTCATAGAAGAGAATCTCCGGATCGAGCGCGAGCGCGCGAGCCAGGCCCGCCCGCTTCTTCATACCGCCGGAGATCTGCGAAGGATATTTGGACTCATGCTCCAGCAGGCCAACGAGCTCGAGCTTGATCCGCACCTGAATGTCGATCAGATTGGCGGGGAGGTCGGTGTGCTCCTGGATCGGGAGCGCCACGTTCTCGTAGAGCGTCATTGAGTTAAAGAGCGCGCCGCTCTGAAACAAGATCCCGAATCGCTTTCGGACCTCATCGAGCGACTCGGCATCGCCCGTGCAGACGTCGCTGCCCAGGATCATGATCTTGCCGCGATCAGGCCGGAACGACCCGATCATGAGGCGAAGCAGAGTCGACTTGCCCGAGCCCGACCCACCCATGATCACCATCGTCTCGCCACGCCGCACGTCAAAGCTGATGGAGTCCAGCACGGTGCGCCCATCAAAGAGCTTTGCAACCTCCGAACAGGAAATGACAATGTCATGGTC
>JBBQGR010000216.1:0-5061 GCA_038323185.1 Phycisphaerales bacterium
TGATCACCGGGTACCCGATCTCGCGGGCGACCTTCAGCGCTTCCTTCTCGTCCTCGATGGCGTCTTCGGAGCCTGGGAAGACGGGGACGCCAGCGGCGCGGGCGGTCTTCTTGCAATCGACCTTGTCGCCGAGCATCTGCATGGCTTCGGGTGAGGGGCCGATGAACTCGATCTTGCAGTCGCGGCAGGCGGCGGAGAAGTCTGGGCGCTCGCTGAGGAAGCCGTAGCCGGGGTGGATGGCGTCGACGTCGGCGATCTCGGCGGCGGCGATGATGCGCGCGATGTTGAGGTAGGACTCTTTGGAGGGTCCGGGGCCGATGCAGACGGTTCGGTCGGCGAGCTTGAGGTATGGAGCGTCCTTGTCGGCGGTGGAGTAGACGCAGACGGCCTCGACGCCCATTTCGTGGCAGGCGCGGAGGATTCGGAGGGCGATCTCACCGCGATTGGCAATCAGGACACGCTTGAACATGCGAGCTCCGAGAGGAAGGCACAGGGCACTGGGCGCCAGGCGGGGGAAGTGGTCAAGTGATCAAGTGGAAGACAGGTGCAGGTGGACCGAAGGCGCTCGATCACTTCGCCACTTGACCACTTTGCCACTTCTTACTTGATCGCGTAGAGCTTCTGGCCAAACTCGACGGCCTGGCCGTTCTTGACGAGGATCTGCTCGACGATGCCGGTCTTCTCGGCCTTGATCTCGTTGAAAACCTTCATGGCCTCGATGAGGCAGACGACGGTGTCGGGGGTGACCTGCTGGCCGACCTTGAGGAAGGCGGCCGCGTCTGGGTTGGGGGCGAGGTAGCAGGTGCCGACCATAGGGCTTTCGATGTGCTCGAAGCTTGGGGCGGGGGCGGCGGGGGTGATGGTTGAAGCGGGGCTGACGCTGGTGGCTGCGTGCTGCGGTGCCGGGGCGTAGCCAGCGGTGGGGATCGCGGCACCGTTGTAGATGACGGGCTGGTGATTAATGATGGTGGACGGCTGCGCGCCGCGGCGGATGGTGATGCCTGCGGGGCCAGCAATGATGATCTCGGAGACGTCGTTAACGCTCATGAGGGCCATGAGTTCTTTGAGATGGGCGATGTCGGCCATGGAGGTTGCCCCAGGAGAGGGTGAGGAGTGTTCGGTCGAAGCGACGGACTTGCGGCCGCCGGACTTGCCTGCCTTCTTGCTCATAGTGTGGCCCACGAGAGGTCGGTTGGGAGCGAGCAGAGATTCTCGCAGCCCTTTGGTGTGATGAGGAAGTCGTCCTCGATGCGGACGCCTCCAACGCCGGGGAGATAGATGCCCGGTTCGATGGTGATGACCATGCCGGGTCGCAGCGCGACGGGCGCGGCCAGGTGGCTGACGCTGGGGGCTTCGTGGCCGTTGAAGCCAATGCCGTGGCCGGTGCCGTGGCCGAAACGTTCGCCGTAGCCGGCGGCCTTGATGACCTCGCGTGCGGCGGCGTCGACGTCGCGGGTGGTCTTGCCGGGAGCTGCGACGCTCGCACCGGCGAGGAAGGCCTCGCGGACGATGGTGTAGATCTCGCGCATCTTCGGGGACCACGTCCCGAGGGAGAAGGTGCGTGTCATGTCGCTGTGGTAGCCTTGGAAGATGGCGCCCCAGTCGATGAGGAGTGGCCAGCCCTTTCGGAGCTTTACCTTTGGGCTTGGGCGATAGTGGGGGAGGGAGCCATTGGCCTGGGCGGCGATGATGCTTTCAAAGCCGGGCTGGGAAGAGCCGCGAACCTTCATTTCCATCTCGAGGCGGGCGGCGACATCGACCTCTGTCATGATCGTGCCGCGCTTCATCGCGAGGCGGATGGCGGGGAGGGTCGCGAGGAGGGCGGCTTCCTGGATTGCGACGGCGCGCTTGATGAGGCGGACTTCGTGCTCGTCCTTGATCTCGCGGAAGGGGGCGATCAGGCCTTGGGTCGGGAGGAGCTTGGTGGCTCGGCCGAGGAGTTTGGCGAGCGAGGTGCTGAGGGAAAGGGTGACGTGCTCGCTCTGGATGCCGACGGAGGCGATCAAGAGGCCCTTCATGAGCGCCGCGACGGTGTCGTTCATGGTGCCGCGGCGGATGACGATTGTCAGGAGCGCGGCGAAGTGGCTGAGTTCTTCCTCGTAGCGGGAGTCGCTGATGATGGTGACGGGTGCGAAGGCGTCGGCGGGGAGGAGGAGGTAGGAGTCACCGCCGAGGAAGCCGGTTAAGTAGGCGACGTCGAGGGGGTTGGTGATGAGCGCGTGGCCAAGGCCGGAGTCGGCGAGGCGATGGCGGGCGGCGGTGAGGCGTGCCGAGTACGCATGGGTCGGGACGGTTGGATCAGGCCCCGGGCGCCAGGGGCTGACCTTGACTGGGCGCTTGGATGTGGCCGAGCGGGCGGGGCTGGCAGACTTGGCTGTCGAGGCGGGCTTGGCCATGGGTCAGGATGATACACGGGAAACATGGGATCGGCGGAAGGGGCGGGGAGGGGCGGGGGATCCGGAGCGGGTGTGAATGGACCGGGTCCTTCGTTGACTGGCGTTTGGGGACATCAGTGACGCGTCGGATCTTGCTCTCAGTGACCTCGCGAACTCGCCGGGATCCCTCAAAGCACCGGATCACTGGCGCCCGGCATATCGCCATCCAGCAGTTTAGAACAAGCCAAAGTGATAGGGGTCTCGGGATGGATCCGACTCTTCGGTGGGGATCGATGGCTATGCGTCGCGCATCGTCGAAGCTTGCTGCCGGGATATACTTGTCTCCCTAAACCAGATTGAGATCACCGCGACAAGCAGGATCAATGCGACGAGCGTCGACGCGCGAGCGGTTGTCCGATCGAATTGTGACGAGGGGCTCCATCATGCCTCAACCGCTCGTGCTGGCTTGGTCCGGTGAAATCCCTGGTTGGATGTCGACGGCGATGATCCTCATCGGAGGTGTTCTCGCCGGATTCTTTCAGTGGTACGTCTTGTTGTTCGTTCTCAGTTGGTTGACCCGGCGTTGGGGCGGCGTGCTCGGCCGTTCGCTCGTGAAACGGGCATCGCGGCCGCTTGTGTGGCTCTCGCCCTTCCCGTCGCTTCTTGTTGCACTCAACGCGACCGCGATCAAAGACCCTGCGCTGTCGATGCTGACACAGGCCATCTGGGTCGCCATGATCATCATCTGCACGTGGCTGCTGACGCGCATTGCGTTAGCCGCCACCGACGCGGTCCAGGCGGCGTTCCCGATCGACGTCGCGGACAATCGGCGCGCTCGCCGGATGGTCACGCTCGTTCAGATCCTGCGTCAGGTCGCGACCGTTGTGATCATCGTGATCGGCGTTTCGGCTGCAATCATGACCTTCCCGCAAGCGCGGAGTGTTGGGGCGAGCATGCTTGCTTCCGCCGGAATCGTGGCCCTCGTGGTCGGCATGGCGGCGCGTCCGGCGCTGAGCAACATCATCGCGGGAGTCCAGATCGCCCTCTCCGAGCCGATCACCATTGACGACGTGGTCATTGTGGAGGGCGAATGGGGCAAGATCGAGGAGATCACCATGACCTATGTCGTGGTGCAGATCTGGGATCTTCGACGACTCATCGTGCCCCTCAGCCATTTCATCGAGAAGCCGTTTCAGAACTGGACCCGCCAGAACGCCAATCTTCTCGGAACGGTCTTCGTGCACGTCGATTTTGGCGTGCCCGTTGACTCGGTGCGCTCGGAGCTTACGCGAGTGCTCGAATCGAGCGAGCTTTGGGACAGCAAGGTCAACGTCGTGCACGTGACGGACGCTGTGAATGGGCGGCTGGAGCTGCGACTGCTGATGAGCGCCGCCAACGCACCGACGCTCTGGGATCTTCGCTGCCACGTTCGGGAGAAAATGATTGATTTCCTGAGCGCTGAGCAGCCCGAGTCCCTGATGCGAACGAGGATGGAGATTGTCGGCGGGAGTGGTCCCGACGCAGAACGCCATTCGACGTGATCAAGCCGAGAAGATCGCGGGCATCGGCGGCAACGCATTCAATCCCCCGGGCGTGCACGGCCCCATCACGGATCAACGCTGGCTGCGGTGCCAGCCGCCAGATCTTTGTCGAGCCTGGCTACATCGCTGCTTTCGCGGCTGCCCCCGGGCTGTTGACCCCGCTCGCTTCGCGACGGAAGGCGGGTGCAGCGGCGTCGACGGGTGGGCGTGGGCGAGCTATCTTGAGGAGATGGCGGTGCCGGGATGGATGGCGAGCTTGGTGGCGGTGGTGCTGGTGGTGATGCCGCTGGTTGGGGTGGCGGCGCAGGCGTTGCGGGAGTGGATGGGGAGTGGGCGTGGCGGAGTAGGCGGAGTAGGGAGGGGACAGGCGGCGGTTTCGTTGGTGCCGTCTTGGGGGCTCTTGGGGAACACATTGGCGTGGAGTGTGGGGATTGGCTTGCTGGCGGCGGCAGTCGCCTGGCCCGCGGCTTGGATAGTGAGGCGAGTTGGGCTGGCTCGAGCGGCGTGGATTTTGGTGCCACTCGCGATGCCGGCGTACTTCGCATACGCGGGATACGGGTTGCTTCGGGCGCCGGGGACGCCGCTTGGAAACTGGGTTGAGGGGCTTGTGGGCAGGGGTTGGACGCTGGCACCGCTGGTGGCTTCGCGCGTGGTGGCGGTGGTGGGTTTGGTGCTGTGGGCGTGGCCTGCGGCGGCGCTGGTGATGGGGGGGATGCTGCGGCGGGTGGATGAGGGGGTGCTGGAGCAGGCACGCGTGGAGCTGGGGGCGTGGGGCCGCGCGAGGCTGATGGTGCGGATGGGGTCGCCAGCGTTTTTGGCGGGGGCGGGGCTGGTGGCGCTGCTGATGGTGGGGTCGGCGGTGCCGCTGCATCTGTCGCAGACGCCGACGTATGCGATTCGGATCTGGTTTGAGATGACGCTGCGGCCGGGGAGTGCGGTCGTGTGGGTGAGTGCGTGGCCGATTCTGGTTGTTGCGGTGCTGGCGGGGTGGGTGATGGGTTCGAGGCTCAATGCCTGGACGCGCGCGGCGCAACGGGGCGAGTCGCTCGCGGCGGGTGGGGGAGGCGTGGTCGGTGGGGGTGGAGGGGGTGGTGGGGGCGGTGGGGTCTGGGGTGGAAGGTGGGGCGGGAAGGGGGCCCTGATGG
>JBBQGR010000217.1:0-5046 GCA_038323185.1 Phycisphaerales bacterium
GCCGACCAGAAACGCCGCCACACCGTTGCACCTGGCCATCAGGCCCCGCACCCCACCTTCACACAACGCCCCCCCCCCCCCCCACGAGCCGCCACACGATTGGTCCAGTTCCACATAGCAAGCCTCCTTTCTGCACCGTCACTCTGCACCGTCACTCTGCACCGTCACGAAGTGGCCAACGCGGCCTCTCCCGACGCAGTCTGCCAACTCCGCGTCCGATTTGCAAGTGCAGATCGCTGGAAAATGACGATTCCACAATTCATCCACACCAACTTTGTGTAGTAAAGGTGCCCAGGGCGATGAGCCCGGCACCCTTGGAGGTGCATCTGGCGGTGGTTGAAAGCAATATGAAGACGAGACCCGAGGCTTGCGCCACGGGCCTCGGATAGAAAAAGCCCCGGGCATGTACCCGGGGCTTTGTTTCGCTTCTGCTGTCTTGCTCAGTCTTTAGTAGCGGTAGTGCGTGGGCTTGTAGGGGCCGTCCTTGGACATGCCGAGGTACGAGGCCTGATCGTCGCTCAGGACGGTGAGCTTGGCGCCAAGCTTGTCCAGGTGCAGACGGGCGACCATCTCGTCGAGCTTCTTAGGCAGGACGTAGACCTTGCCGGTCTCGTACTTGGTGCCCGAGAGCGTGGGCTGGTTGTTGGCGCTGGCCCAGAGGTCGATCTGCGCAACGACCTGGTTGGTGAAGCTCGCGCTCATCACGAAGCTCGGGTGCCCAGTGGCGCAGCCGAGGTTCATGAGGCGCCCCTCGGCCAGGACGAGGATCGAGTGCTCGCGGTTACGCCCGTTCGCGCTCGTCGCGAAGACGAACTCGTCGTACTGGGGCTTGATGTTGACGCGCTGCACGCCGCTGTGCTTGTAGAGCGACGCCATGTCGATCTCGTTGTCGAAGTGGCCGATGTTGGCGACGATTGCCTTGTCCTTCATCTTCTTCATGTGCTCGACGGTGATCACGTTCTTGTTGCCCGTCGCGGTGATGAAGATGTCAGCGCTGGCCAGCATCGCGTCGAGCGTGTTGACCTCATAGCCCTCCATCGCGGCCTGGAGCGCACAGATCGGATCGATCTCCGTCACGACCACGCGCGTGCCCTGGCCCTTGAGCGCCTGGCAGCAGCCCTTGCCCACGTCGCCGTAGCCAAGCACCACGGCAATCTTGCCGCTGAGCATGACATCGGTGGCGCGGTTGAGGCCGTCCACGAGCGAGTGGCGGCAGCCGTACAGGTTATCGAACTTGCTCTTGGTGGCGCTGTCGTTCACGTTGATGGCGGGAACGGCGAGCTCGCCCTTGGCCTGCATCTCGTAGAGACGGTGGACGCCGGTGGTCGTCTCCTCGGAGACGCCCTTGATGCTGGCGAGGGCCTTGCTGAGGCGGCCGGGGTTGGACTTCATCTCGGCGGTGATCAGGTTCAGGATCACGCCCCACTCCTCGGAGTCGTTCTTCTCGTTGAAGGCGGGGACCTTGCCAGCCTTCTCAAACGCCGCGCCCTTGTGCAGGAGAAGCGTGAGGTCGCCGCCGTCGTCCAGGATCATGTTGGGGTACTGGCCGCCAGCGAAGTTGAGGAGCTGGTTCGTGCACCACCAATACTCGTCCAGCGTCTCGCCCTTCCAGGCGAAGACGGGCGTGCCCTTGGGATCAACGATGGTGCCATGCTTGCCGACGACGACCGCCGCGGCCGCAGTGTCCTGCGTCGAGAAGATGTTGCACGAGGCCCAGCGCACGTCGGCGCCGAGCTCGACGAGCGTCTCGATCAGCACGGCGGTCTGCGTCGTCATGTGCAGCGAGCCAGCGACGCGGGCGCCCTTGAGGGGCTTGCTGTTGCCGTACTTCTCGCGCAGCGCCATCAGGCCGGGCATCTCGTGCTCGGCGAGGCGGATCTCATGGCGGCCAAGCTCGGCCTGGGTGAGATCCTTGACCTTGAAGTCAAGGCCGCCCTTGGTGGACTCGGGGACAAGGACCATGGGTTTGTTCATCGTTGCGGACATGCGTGGTCTCCGGGAAAAAGGCACTGGGCACTAGGCACTAGGTACTGGGTACTAGGGACTACACAAACACAACTCACTGCACTGATTACTTCACCTGAAACTGCACTGATCATTTCACATGTCACTGCATCTGTCACTTCACCTGTCACTTCACCCGTCACTGCGTTCTTCCTGCGGCGTGTCGCTCTCTACTTCGTCGCCGCACACGGCCTCGATTCTGCTCCCCCACTTCTTCGCTCCCTCGCTGCATCGCTTCCTCACCCACCATCTACCTCGCGTCCCCCCGACCCGTCGCAATAAACAGCGCCGGGCCGCGGGCCTCGGGCTCGCCCGCGAGTTCGTGGTATCTGATATCGACAAGGCTCGCATGCTGCATCATCTCGGTCATCACCTCGCGCGAGAAGCCCAGGTGCTTGTGGCCCATCGTGCGTCGGTACTCGTCGCGTTCGTGCGCCACCATGTCCACAATCAGCACCGTGCCGCCGCCGCGCGTGGCACGAAGCACTCGCGACATCTCTGCAACGGCCCGCTCGGGATGATCAAGGTGGTGCAGCACGAGCACGCACACCGCGGCATCAACACTGCGATCCGCAAGAGTCGTCGCGTCCGCCGGTGCCTGCACAAACGTCACGTTCGACTGATCCGCAAGCCGCTCGCGGGCCGCATCGAGCATCGGGCCAGAAAGATCAACCGCGTACACCCGCTCAACAAAGGGCGCGAGCGACTCCGCCGCGTTGCCCGTGCCGCAGCCAAGGTCCACCACAACCCAGTCACGCCGAATCAGGCCCAGCATCGCGAGCGTCGTGAACTTCGCGCCAAAGAGGTCCGTCCGAACCGCGTCCCACTCGCCGCCGACACGCCCGAAGAACGACAGCGAGTCCGTGCGGCGTTCGGCAAGCACGGCCTTCAGCCGCTTCTGATCCTCAACCCATTCACCCTCACGCGCCAGCGGCTCACGAAGCGCCTGCCACATCGCGCGAGCCTCGGGCGTCAGATCATCCTGCGTCAGCGAGTAAAAGCTCGCCGTCCCCTCGCTCCGCCGCACCAGCCAGCCGGTCTCGCTGAGCAACTTCAGGTGGCGGCTGACCGTGCTCTGCGGCAGCTGGACAACGCGAGCGATCTCGCCGACCGATAACTCTTGGACCTCCGCCAACCGCAGCACGCGGAGCCGCGTCTGGTCGCCAAGTGCGGCGATCCGGTCAATCAAGGGGATGGTTTGGGAACGCTTCATCCGTTTATCCGGATATATGGTAGAAGCACTCTTGAAGGAGTCAAGGGGATAGGCACCGGGGACTGCGGATTTGGACCTGGCGAAGACTCGGAGTGGGCCTTGGGTATGAATGACGCATTCGGCATTCATGCTTAGGCATTCGAGGAAGAAATCCAGGATTCGCGCCATCCGTCTTCAACGAATAACGATCCACGAATGCCCCTCTCTTCGTGCCGAATGCCCACTCCCGCTCGCCTACTCCCGAGCGCCAGCTTCCCTTACCTGATCGAGGAACTCGATGCCGCGCCGCAGGTGCGGAATGACGATGCTGCCGCCGACGATCAGCGCGACGTCGAGGGCTTCCCAGATCTGCTCGTCGGGGATGCCGGCCTTCACGCACTGGTCGATGTGGTACGCGATGCAGTCATCGCAGCGCAGCACTGCCGAGGCGGTAAGCCCCAGCAGCTCCTTGGTCTGGGTGGAGAGTGCGCCGGGCTCGTACGTCTGGCCGTCCAGTCGGAAGAAACGCTTGGTGACGAGCGTACCACCCTGAGCAACCGAGCCGTCGGGCCGCGCGGCGCCCGCCGCGGCACGCGCGGCGTCCTCACCCATGATCCGAGCGTTCATGCGAGTGCGATAGGCATGGAATTGTTCGTAGCGGTTCATGGGGGGAGCCAAAGTGCCAAATGGTTAGATGAGAGTGGTCGAGTGGTCGAGCCAAGAGAGACGCTCCTCTCTCGAGGAGCGTCTCGGAAAGTCACTGAATCAGCACAGCTCTACGAAGCGGCACGTCTCGTCCCTGCATCACTACATCGCTGCTTCGCTATCTCTCTTCACTTCGCCGCCTGATACTCGGCCAGCGCGGCCATGAGGCTCTCCTTCATCTGGGCGGGGGCGAGCTCGATGGCCTTCTTCTGCGTCTCGATGGCCTTGGCCTTGTCGCCCCTCAGGAAGTGAACTCGTGCGAGCGTGTCGAGGATCGCGCCGTCCTTGTCACCCTGGATGGCACTGGCCTGCGTGGCCGCGGCGAGCGCGAGGTCAAGGTCCTTGGGCTCAACCTTGCCCTCGGGATCAACGATGGACCAGGCCAGGCTGTTGAGGGCCATGCTGTCCTTGGCCTTGGCGGCCTTGTCCATGATCATGCGGCCGGTCTTGGCGGCGGCCTCGCTGTCGCCGGTCTTGAGCTGCGCGAAGTACTTCGGCTCGCTCAGCATGGCACCCAGGGCGGGTGCCGCGGCGGTGATGGACTCGATCTTGGCGAGTGCCGCCTTCGGATCCGTCTCGAGCAGGCCGTACGCCGACATCATGTCCTTCTCGAGACCCTTGATCTTGGCCGGATCGCTGTTGTTGTCCCAAGTGCCCGCGACGACGCCCTCGAGGACCGGATCCAGGAACATCGGGTGGCCGATGAAGGCGACCTTGCCAGCCTTGTCAACGACAAAGCAGCAGGGAATGCCGTTCTGGCGTGCCGCGCGCATGAAGGCGTTGTTGGTCTCGCGCTTGGTGTCCCAGGCGACGGTATAGCCCATCGTGTCGCCCTTCTCCTTCACCATTGCCTTGACGTCCTCGAGCGAGTTGTTGGGATCCTCGCTCGTGACACCGATGATCGTGAGGCCCTTGTCCTTGTACTGCCTCTGCAGCTCGGAGAGGTGCGGCATTCCCGCGATGCACGGCCCGCACCAGGTGGCCCAGAACTCAACGACGTAGACCTTGCCGGGCTCGAAGCCTTTGACGGGTTCGCCCTTCACCCACTCGGCGATCGCCATCGAGGGCGCAGGATCGCCAACTTTAAGAGAGGCGGCGGCGGGCGCCTTGGCTTTCGGAGCCGCGGCCGGGGCAGTCTCCTGAGC
>JBBQGR010000218.1:0-5043 GCA_038323185.1 Phycisphaerales bacterium
GGCCTCTTCGCGAGCGGGCACAAGCCGTGATTGAACGTTCCCTCAGGTCCCATCTCTGCATGCCTGCATGCCTGCATGCCTCTCGCCTCAGCACGACACTTCGAAGAATCGCTTCGAGCTGCCGCCTTCGCCGACGGCAAAGCGGATTTCCTTGGAGCACTTTGGGCATCGGGCCTGATAGCGAGCGCCATCGGCAGATCGCAGGACGCGGAGGTAGGCGTTGGCACACTTGAAGTAGACCTGGAGCGCGGGGCGGCCGCTGGCGAGATTGCTTGGGTCCGGGCCTGCGTCGGCGAGCCGACCGTTCTGATCCGCGTTCTGATCAAGGCCGCCGCTCTCAACGATGTCGATTCCTGGGAGATCCATGCCGAAGGATCATCGGAGCGATGGCGTGCTGGTGTTGAACCGCCACAAACATCCAACCGAGGGAGGTTCCCCGTTCGGCGTCGATATCCTCTCAGATCCCAAACGACAGCATCTCCACGGGTTGATACCCGGCCTTTGGGTCCATATCCTGCAAGTTCGATCACGTCGTCATGGCTGGACCGATGGTGTAGCTGGGGAAGTTTTGTTCGTGCCGGTGCGCTTGGCCTTTGCACCAGTTGAAGCCGACTCTGCCCATGACCGCTCGGCGGGGCAAGCCGTGGGCGGACAATGGCTTGACCCGCCTTACTTGACCGGCCTTACTTGACCCGCCCTACCTCACCCTCGCGAATTGACCCGATTGCTTTGAATGTTACGAAACGCACGCCTCGACATCAACGTGGAAGCCAAGCCCGGCGCTCGCTGGGCGGGGTATGCGGCCGTGGATGCCGCGGTCGCGCCCTCGGCGGTGCTGCCTGATACGCCGCCGCCACCGACCGCGATCGGCCTGATCGCGGGCGGCGGCGGGCTGCCTCTGCTGATTGCTCGGTCGCTTCGCGCAATGGGGCACCCGGTCCATGGGCTTGGGCTTGCGGGCCAGTACGACGTGGCGCTCCCTCACCTCTGCTCGACGTTTCGCGAGGTTGGGCTGCTGCGGCTTGGGACGTGGGGCCGCATCCTGTCGAAGCTTGAGGTTCATCACGCGATCATGGTCGGCAAGGTTGACAAGGCCCGGCTGATGCACGATCCGTGGCGCATGGTGCGGCACCTGCCCGATGTGCCGACGATCATGGCGTGGCTGCGGCTCAAGCGCGATCGACGCAGCCATGCTGTGCTTGGACTCGTCGCTGATGAGCTCACACGCAGCGGCGTGACGTTGCTTGATTCCACGGCGCCGATCCCGGATCAGATGTCGTCGCTTGGTGTCATGACGCGGCGTGTTCCGAGCCCCGAGCAGATGGCCGATGTTGAGTTCGCGTGGCCGCTGCTGGCGCACACGCTGCGGCTGGACATTGGCCAGGCTATCGCGGTGCGCGAGCGTGATGTCATCGCGGTCGAGGCTGTTGAGGGAACGGATCGGATGATCGAGCGTGTCGGCCGTTTGTGCCGCGCGAGCGGGTGGGTGCTGTGCAAGGGCGCACGCATCGGCCATGATCGGCGCGCGGACGTGCCAACGGTTGGCATCAACACGATCAAGAACATGCACGCGACGGGCGCTCGGTGCCTCGCGCTCGCGGCCAATGACGTGATCATGCTCGACAAGGATGAGATGATCTCGATCGCGGATCGCTACGGCATCGCGATTGTCGGGATGCCGCCGGCGTACGGGGGCGAGCAGCCGATGTCGGCGCTTCTGAGGCCGCATGGCGCGGCGCATGCCGAGAGCGCGGCGCACGGCGCGGGCTCGTTTGATGTCGCGAATATCAATGCGGATGTTGATCTGGGTGCTGAGAGCGCAGAGGAGCTGCGTGCGGATGCGCATCCTGAGGCGTTCACTCAGACGCCGCGCCCTTCCGCGTGAGCCCCGAGTGAGCATGGCTCTTCCAGATTCTGATGATGGCGCGAGGGCTCGCGATCCGCGTGAGAGTTCGGCTTTGCGCGCTGATGTTGCTTTGCGTGGTGGCTCTGCTTCGCACGGCCCCGACGCGGCTTCGCCCGCGGCACAAACGCGCGCGTTTGTCAGCCGCGGCGGCATCAAGCTCGAGCATGCACTGCGCGAGTTCAAGATAGATCCGACCGGGCTCATCTGCTCTGATCTTGGATGCTCCACCGGTGGGTTCACCGACTGCCTGCTGCGTCACGGCGCGGCGAAGGTCTATGCCGTTGACACCGCGTACGGCGAGCTCGCATGGACGCTGCGAAAGGACGCGCGTGTTGTTGTGATGGAACGGCAGAATGCGCT
This sequence comes from Phycisphaerales bacterium, assembly GCA_038323185.1. GTDB lineage: Bacteria > Planctomycetota > Phycisphaerae > Phycisphaerales > UBA1924 > JBBASU01. Next base: position 2,267 of record JBBQGR010000218.1, read on the forward strand.
GCACGCGCCAGCGCCGGAGATGGTCCAGCTTGTGGTGTGCGACCTGTCATGGACGCCGCAGAGGCTCGTCATTCCCGCGGCGAAACGCTGGCTCAAGCCCGGCGGCACGATCATCACGCTCATCAAGCCCCACTACGAGCACAAGGACCGTGGCGGCCAAGTCCCAAGAGGCGGCGTGCTCGACGCGGAAACATCGGAGCACGCAACGCAGGAAACGGCCGCGCTGATCGCGACGCTGGGCGTGAAGGTGCTGGGCCTCACAAAGTCGCCGATCCTAGGGACCGGCGGAAAGGCAGGCGCGGCGAAGACGGGGATCGGGAAGGGGAACGCGGAGTGGCTGGCTTGGTGTGGGGAAGGGGTGGGGTGAGATTGGGTTGGGGCGCGAGGGCATGCGGGCCCGTGGAGGGATCGAGCCCCGAAGGAGCCGAGGGTCGGGATTTGCAAGTAAGTGTGCACTGCTGGGGCGGCTGCCCTCGCCCTCGCTTGAGGCACTTGGGACGAACGGCCAACGCGCTTGAGGCATTTGGAGCAGACAGTCAGCGAGGCGGGTCGCTTTGTTCGGCGGGCTGGGCTCGCTATTCCTCGGTGGTTTCGGCTGCGGGTTCGCGAGCCTTCCAGCCTTCGACGACGTAGCCGGGCGCGTGGAGGGTGGACCAGAGGCGCTCTAGGAGCGGGCGGAGGCCGTCGCGGGCGCCGGCGGAGATGACGAGGACGTCCTTGCCTTCGCGAAGTTTCAGGGCGCGGCAGATGGCGTTGACCGCCTTCTTGCGTTCGGCGAGATCGCTCACGAGGTCGGCCTTGTTGAGGACGACAAGCTCGGGCTTTTCGGCGAGGGCCTCGCTGTAGCCAGCGAGCTCTTCGCGCACGACGCGGTAGTTCTCGGCGGGGTCGCTGCCATCCTCGGGCGCGAGGTCCAAGAGATGGAGGGTCATCTTGGTGCGTTCGATGTGGCGGAGAAAGTCGTGGCCGAGGCCCTTGCCTTCCGCCGCGCCCTCGATAAGGCCGGGGATGTCGGCGAGGACAATGCGGCGTGTTGCGTCGACCTCGGCGACGCCGAGCTGCGGCGAGAGGGTAGTGAAGGGATAGTTGGCGATCTTGGGCGTGGCTTTGGTGAGGGCGGCGAGAAGCGTGCTTTTGCCAGCGTTGGGCTTGCCGACGATGCCGACCTCGGCGATGAGCTTGAGCTCAAGGCGGAAGGTGAACTCTTCGCCGGGGTGGCCGGGCTCGGCGTGGAGCGGCGACTGGTGGTCGCTGCGTTTGAAGTGCTCGTTTCCCCAGCCGCCCTTGCCTCCCTTGGCGACGACGATGGAGTCGTTGGGCTTGAGATCGTGGACGAGCTCATCGCTGGCGTTGTTGTAGATAAGCGTGCCGGGCGGAAGGCGGATCAGGAGGTCGATGGCGGCAGCGCCGGAGCACTGCTTTCGGCCGCCGTTCTCGCCGTCGGGGGCGCGCCAGTGGGCCTGCTGGCGGAAGTCATAGAGCGTAGAGAGTCCTTCGTCGGCGACGAGGAGGACGCTGCCGCCCTGACCGCCGTTGCCGCCGTCTGGGCCGCCCTTGGGAACGAGTTTTTCGCGGCGGAAGGAGACTTTGCCGTCGCCCCCTTTGCCTGCTTTTACGTTGATGAGTGCGCGATCGACGAACATTCGAGGATGGTAGGTTCAAAGAATGCGGCGGCGCGTGCTTCCGGATTTTCCGGGGCACATCGCCGCCACGGGGAGGGGGGCGGAGGAGGCGGAGGGATCAGATGGGCAGCTCGCGGAGGGCGAGGATGCGCGGCTTGTCGCCCAGAGCCCTGACGTTGGACCGGTCCAGGATCATGAGGAAGCGGCGCTGGACGCTGGGAACGAGCGGGTCGTTGCCGGTGAGGCCTTCGACATCGCCCTTGCGGTAGCCCTGGACGACGAACCAGACGGCGAAGGTGTCGCTGCGGGTGGTGATGCTGGAGAGGAGGCCGTTGGCGACGGCGAGCTTTTCCTTGTACTCGTTGCGAAGTTCGGCGGGGTTCCAGGCTCCGGCGCCGGTGCGGTAGAGGACCGAGTCGATGCCTGCGCGGCCGTTGTTGATGGGTACGGAGGCGCCGTCGACATCAAAGCCCATGAAGTCGATGTTGGCGGGCCATGCGGCGGAGGCTGGGGCGGTGACGTCGCGGAAGCGGGCGTTCAGGATGGCGCCGATGGAGCGGAAGCCGGGCTGCTCGCCAAGGCCCAGGATCTGCTTCATTATTTTTACGTGCAGTTCAAATCAAGAATCATGAAAAAGGAGAAATACATGACTGAAGAAAAACGTCCACCATGCCCGACATGTCAAGGCAAGAAAGTTATAGAAGGTGTCTGTGAGTCAGCCTCGGAATGGAGCGGCACTCAGGACGATGATGGTATGCAATGCACGCCTGATCAAGTTTGTCCAACCTGCAAGGGTAAGGGATACGAAGAATAAGTTCGTGTAACAAAAAGACCCGATTATCTATTACCGGTAATCGACAAAACTTATCCCGCCAACAATCTTTGCGGGATAAGTTTCTTAACGAAATAATCGGGTCTGCAACCACATCGATTATTGAAAAGTTATTCAACCGCTTCATGTATAATAGCAAGCAATACATCCAATCCATGAAGTGGTCAGTATACTGTAAATTGATTCCTGCATCCTCCCTTTAGCCAATTGTTGCTATCCAGCTCGCCTCCATTAACGGACCCGTCAAACTGTCGCCACAAGCCTTTGAGTTGCCCATGGACCATTTTTTCATGACCGTGCAGCAGAAAACGCAATCAATAAGA
>JBBQGR010000219.1:0-5017 GCA_038323185.1 Phycisphaerales bacterium
CATGGGCGATGTGCCAGTCTTCCTTGACCAACACGCCGACTACAACGAGGACGAAGTTGTGGACACGCAGGACCTGAGCCTTCTCGTGCAAGCAATCATCAACGGCGGGGAGTAGGTCTGGCGGAGCCGGATACATCAAACTTGATTTGAAAGCCGCCCGCGCAAGCGGGCGGCTTTCTTCTTTTCGCAGACCCGCCGCCGGCCTGCGCCCGTCGGCTCGGAAGTAAAGAGCGAGTGGGCTTGCTTCTTGCCCCCGTCCATTTGCCTGCCTAAACTCGTCTCCCCGGGATTTTGGTCTTGGGATGAGCTTGTAGCTTGCCGCCGCGCCCCGACGGGCTTGGCGAGACAATGTGGACCGTTGGAACTACCGAGCCTTGGCACTCCCGTCCGGAGGGTCAACGCCAGCGAGAGCTGGAGGCCGGTGGGAGGTTGGAAAAGTATGGGCAAAAAAGAAATCGTCAACGTCTTCAAGGTCATGGCGCCCGGTGGGCAGGCCACTCCGGCCCCACCGCTTGGTCCCGTTCTGGGCTCCAAGGGCGTCAACCCCGGCCAGTTCATCCAGAAGTTCAACGCCGCGACCCAGGCCATCAAGGGCAAGATCGTCGGGTGCATCGTCACGGTGTACTCGGACAAGTCGTTCGAGCTGGAGATCAAGAACTCCCCGGCCAGCATCCTCATTCTCGAGGCTGTCGGCAAGGACAAGGGCGCAGGCGTCCCCAACAAGGACAAGATCGGCACCCTGAGCAAGGACGCCCTCCGCAAGATTGCCGAGGGGAAGATGGCCGACCTCAATTCTCACAGCATTGACGCGGCGATGAAGGTGATCGCGGGTACGGCCCGTTCCATGGGCGTTACGGTCGAGGCGTAAGTCAAGCGACAGAGGAGCCAGCACGATGCCAGTTCGACTGACCAAGCGTGATAAGGCCAACGAGTCGCTCGTGGTGAAGGACGCGATCCTTCCCGGCGACGCCGTGGCCGCACTCAAGAAGTTCAAGGCGCCCAAGTTCGACCAGACGGTCAACCTGGTGATGCATCTCAACGTGGATACGGCCCAGGCCGACCAGAACCTGCGCGGAGCCGTGTCGCTGCCCAAGGGCATCGGCAAGTCCAAGCGCGTGGTGGCCTTCTGCCCCAGCGACGTGACCGCCGCGGCCCTCGCGGCCGGAGCCGTCAAGGCTGGCGCGGAGGATCTCGTCGCCGAGATCGAGAAGGGCTGGATGGATTTCGACGTCGCCGTTGCCTCTCCGGACATGATGCGCGTCGTCTCCAAGCTCGGTAAGGTCCTGGGACCCAAGGGCCTCATGCCCAGCCCCAAGGCTGGCACCGTGACCCCGGACATCCCTCGCGCTGTCAAGGAATACTCCGCCGGTAAGGTCGAGTTTCGCACGGACAAGGGCGGCAACGTCCACGCCGTGATCGGCAAGCTCTCCTTCCCCGAGGACTCCCTTCGCGAGAACCTCGAGTTCTTCATCGACGCGATCGAGAAGAGCCGCCCCGCGACCGTCAAGGGTCCCTTCATCAAGAGCATCCACATCAGCGGGGCCATGACGCCGGGCGTCAAGGTCAAGCACGTGGCGGAGATCGTCACCGCCGAGTAACCGGGAAGGGCCATTCGCGGCCTGCCTGTCCGATCAAGAACCAGATCCCGGCCCCGAAAAAGGCCGTTTGATGTAGGGAGTCTGCCATGTCGAAGACCGTCAAGGGCATCATCATGCGAGACTACAAGTCCCGCATCGCTGGCGCGGGCGAGGAGTTCCCCGACGCGATGCTGATCAGCATCCGCGGGCTCAAGGCCGTGGACAATACGCGCGTCCGCGGGATGCTCTCCAAGAAGAAAATCAAGGTCGTGGTCGTCCAGAACGCTCTGGCCCGCAAGACCTTTGAGAACACGGGCCTCTCCCACCTCTCAGAGCTTCTCACCGGCTCTTCCGCCCTGGCTTTCGGCGGCGAGAGCGTGATCGAGGTCGCTCGCGAGATCGTCGGGCTGGTCAAGAAGTTCCCCGGCATCGAGCTCAAGGGCGCGGTCCTCGACGGTACGCTCTTCACGGGTAAGGCTGGCTGCGAGGAACTCTCCAAGTTCCCCACCAAGGACGAGGCGATTGCCAACATCGTCACGCTGGTTGTCAGCCCCGGTCGCAAGCTCCTGGGCCAGATCAAGGGTCCCGGCAGCAACGTCGCGGGCCTCATCAAGGCAATCGAGACCAAGCTCGAGAAGGGCGAGGCCACCGCGGCCGTCGCGTAAAACAGTCGGGTATTCAGGATTTTCCACCGCGGCGGAGCACGCTTCCGCCGCAGCATAAGAACACTCGTAATCTCCACTGGTCCGCTCAATACGCGGACGAAATGCCCGGGTGTGCCGGGCGCCTCTGGGGATGCAGTTTGCCGGGACTCTCCCGGCGTAGAAAGGTCTGACACATGTCCACGATGACGATCAATCAGCTCGGCGACGCTCTCGCGGCTCTCTCCCTCAAAGACGCCGTCGAGCTCGGCAAGTACATGAAGGACACCTACGGCATCGAGGCCGCCGCTGGCGGTGGCATGATGATGGCCGCCGGTCCCGCCGCCGCCGCTCCCAAGGCTGAAGAGAAGACCACGTTCGACGTCGTCCTCAAGGCCGCTGGCCCGCAGAAGATCCAGGTCATCAAGGTCGTGCGCGAGGCCACCGGTCTCGGGCTGGCCGAGGCCAAGGCCTTCGTCGATTCTCCGGGCAAGGCTGTCAAGGCTGGCCTTTCCAAGGAGGACGCCGACAAGCTCAAGAAGCAGCTCGAGGAGCAGGGCGCGACCGTCGAGCTCGCCTAAGTCTTTCGCTCAATACTGGATAACAAGCGGGGCCCGGCGTGCCGGGCCCCGTTTTTGTTTGGTGTCGGTGCGAGCATGGCGGCTTCGGGCTGAGTTCTACCTGATCGGGCGATGAACCCAGCATCCACAATCGTCAAGAAGAATCTTAAGAATATCACAAAAAGTTGGCAGCAAGGGTCATGCCGGGCTACACTCTTCGGTTCGAGACGGCACGGGCGCCTGTGGGATCACTGTTGAACGATTGGTCCGCCGAAAACTGAACCCGCTAGCTGCATGAGTCATGTGAAAGCGTGACCCGGTGGCGAGCGGTCTTTTTCTGCATCGAGAGGAACACGATGGCAGCAATGTCTACGTCTACCGGTTCGGCCTCCAGCACCATCCGCAACTTCTCCAAGCGGGGCGACGGAACTCCGGTTCCCGACCTCACGAAAGTCCAATCCGACGCGTACGAGCGCTTCTTGCAGCTCGGCACGAACCCCGACGACCGCCTGAAGGCCCTGGGCCTGGAGGCGCTGCTCCTCGAGGTCTTCCCGATCGAGAGCTACGACGGGACGATGAAGCTCGAGTACGTGAACTACACGCTCGAAGAGCCCCGGTACACCTCCGACGAGTGTCGCGAGCTGCGCCTGACGTACGGCCGCCCCTTCCGCGTGGGCGTGCGCCTGAAGCGCGAGGGTCGCCCGGACATGGCCGAGGAGCAGATCTACCTCGGCGAGTTCCCGATCATGATGGGTGGCGGCGAGTTCATCGTGAACGGTGCCGAGCGCGTCATCGTCAGCCAGCTCCATCGTTCGCCCGGCGTTGACTTCTCGATCCTCTCCAGCGAGGGCGATCGTCCGCTCCACTCCGCCCGCGTGATCCCCGAGCGCGGCAGCTGGATCGAGCTCGAGGTGACGAAGAAAGACGTGCTGGCGATGCGAATCGACCAGTCGACCAAGCTCGCCGCCTCCACGTTCCTGCGCTGCCTGCTCGGCACCGATGCCGCGACAGAGGCCATGCGCAAGGTCAAGAAGGGTGACGACGGCCAGCCGACGAAGGAGTCGCTCGAGCATGTCGGCGCTCTCGCTGGTGCCGCTGCGGGCACCGATCAGCTCATCTCGATCTTCTACGAGGTCAGCGACATCAAGGCCGAGAACGTGAAGCCCGAGCACTGGGCCGCGGCGGATATCGTGAATCCCGAGTCGGGCGAGGTCCTCGTCGCCGTCGGCCGCCAGATCGGCGAGAACGCCGAGGCGATCCAGAACAGCACGCTGCGCAAGCTCAAGGTCATCGAGAATCCCAGCGACGTGCTGATCCTCAACACGATCGCCGTCGAGGAAGAGAAGCGCGACGCGGAGAACAGCCACAGCGACGCCTTCGCCAACGCGAACGACTACGAGCGCGCACTGCTCCGCATCTACACCAAGCTCCGGCCCGGCAACCCGCCGCAGGTCGAGAAGGCCCGCGCACTCTTCTTCGAGAAGTTCTTCGATGACAACCGCTATCGCCTCGGGCGCGTGGGTCGCTTCCGGATCAACCGCAAGTTCGACCTCGACAGCCCCGAGGATCTGATGTTCATCCGCGGCGAGGACTTCCTTCGCGTGATCCAGTATCTCCTGGACCTGCGCAGCGGTCGCCAGGACGCCAAGACCGGGCGCCCCGTCGCGGTCGTGGACGACATCGATCACCTGGGCAACCGCCGCCTGCGCACGCTCGATGAGCTCGCGGTCGAGGAGCTGCGCAAGGGCTTCCTCAAGCTCCGCCGCACGGTGCAGGAGCGCATGAGCGTCAAGGATCCCGAGGAGCTCACCAAGATCGCCGACCTGGTCAACACCAAGTCCATCTCGTCCGCGATTGACTTCTTCTTCGGGCGCTCGGAGCTCTCGCAGGTCGTTGATCAGACCAACCCGCTCTCGAGCCTCGTGCACGAGCGTCGTCTTTCGGCCCTCGGGCCCGGCGGCCTCAACCGCAAACGCGCGGGCTTCGAGGTTCGCGACGTGCACATCTCCCACTACGGCCGCATCTGCCCGATCGAGACCCCCGAGGGTACCAACATCGGTCTGATCGCGTCGCTGGGTATCTACTCGCAGATCGATGAGTATGGCTTCCTGCTCACGCCGTACCGCAAGGTCGAGAACGGCAAAGTCGGCACCATCGTGTATCTCCGCGCTGACGAAGAGATGAAGCTCACGCTCGCTCCGACCGACGCGGTTGATAAGGCGACGGGCAAGGTGCGTGG
>JBBQGR010000220.1:0-5014 GCA_038323185.1 Phycisphaerales bacterium
TGAACCACTCGCCGCCGAACTTCGCGATGGACGGCAGGTGCGTCAGCGTCTCGACGTTGTTGATGATGGTGGGCTTTCCGAAGAGGCCCTTGACGGCGGGGAACGGGGGCTTGATGCGTGGCCAGCCGCGCTTGCCCTCGAGGGCTTCGAGGAGGCCGGTCTCCTCGCCACAGATGTACGCGCCCGCGCCGCGGTGGACGTAGCACTCCACGGCGAAGGTGCCGCCGCGGCTGGTGCTGGCGCCGCCCATGAGACCCTTCTCACCGAAGATGCCCTTGGCGTAGGCCTCCTTGATGGCTTCTTCGAGGACGTGGGCCTGATGGTGGTACTCGCCGCGGATGAAGATAAAGGCGGTCTTGATGCGGCAGGCGTAGCAGGCGATGGCGATGCCTTCGAGGAGCAGGTGCGGGTCATAGTCCATGAGCAGCCGGTCCTTGAAGGTGCCGGGCTCGGACTCGTCGGCGTTGACGGCGAGGTAGCGCTGGCCGGGGTCGACCTCAGCGCCATTGGCATCAACCGCGAGCTTGGGGAGGAAGGTCCACTTGAGGCCGGTGGGGAAGCCCGCGCCGCCGCGGCCGCGCAAGACCGACTTCTTGACATCTTCCGTCACGGCGTCGGGCTTCATCGCCAGCGCGGCGCGCAGGCCCTCGTAGCCGCCGGTCTGGAGGTACTCATCGATGTGGACGATGTGGCGACCCTTGGGGTCGGCGTAGGGCCAGGTGGGGATGCGTTGCGTGAGGACGGGTCCGCCGCCGTGCTCGAGCGAGCCCAGGCGTGGGTTGACCTTGCCGGATGGGGAGGACGTCGTCAGACCTTGTGGGTGGAAGGGCATGGTGACAAGGATAGTCGGGGCGAGCGGTGGGGTGCGTTTGGCGAGCCGGGAGAGTCACGGGGCGGGAGTTCTGCGGGTGGTGTGAAGGTGCGGACGAGGAGGGACGTTGTTCAGTCCTGTCCTTGGCCTCGAATGGCCTTGAGGACGCCTTCAGCGACGTAGATTTTACCGTACTTTTTGTCCGACACTGGTTTGATGACTTTCATCGTCTCGAAGGCGATGACATGGGCTTGAGCTGCGGCGTAGGAGACGCCCATCACCTTTGCGGCGATCGTGATCGTGACGACTTGCCTGTCGAAGAGGTGGTCGAGAAGCTTGATTCTCAGGATGCTTTTGCCCCGAGTCGTGACCAGTTTCTGGTACTTGTCGTAGAGGCTCGAAACGCGCGTTGCCCTATTGAGATCAGTCTCGGCCTGTTGTGCGAGGGCGGTGACGAAGAAGCGGATCCATGGCTCCCATTCGCCGTGGGTGCTGACTCTCAGGAGTCCCTCGTAGTACTCCTGTCGGTTGGCCTGTACCCACTCGCTCAGGTTGCACACAGGATGACGCAGCTCGCGGTCCTTGATCGGTGCCAGGGTCACCAATGCTCTGCCGAGGCGACCGTTTCCATCGCTAAATGGATGGATCGTCTCGAACTGGTAGTGAGACATGGCCAGCTCGATGAGGTAGGGCAGCCGCGCTCGCGGGGCGGCGTTGATTGCTTTGGGGTTCACAAAGAACTCCCACGCAGTCATGCACGCCTCGACGCGCTCCGGGCCAGGAGGGACGAATCTGGCATTGCTGAATCCACGGTGCTGATCGCCGATGGAGACATGACGATCGCGAAACTGGCCGGGTCGATGGCCGGGGTCCACGATCAGAACGCGATGCATTTCACGCAGGAGCCGGGCGCTGATTGGGAGTTTTGATGCGAGTCCATACTCGATGGCGAACCTGTTTCTCAGCACCTCAATCGATTCCGAAGACGCTCCACGCTCATCCACCGACGCGAGTGCGATCTCTCGCACGGAGGCGAATGTGTTCTCGATCCGCGAAGAGGCCTGTGCCTCGCGGACTCGCATGGCAGCGAGCAAAACACTGCGTCCAGGCAGGGACTCGATCAAGCCCTCGAGGCGCAAAAGCGATGTTGTTGCTCGGTGGAGGACGTCGTAGAGGCGTCCGATCATCGGAACGGAATCAACCGCGGGGGGCAGCGGATGAGGAACGAAAGCGAACCCTTCGACACCCCGGGCTTTTCCGCCAGGGTCGTGTTCGGTAAAAGTCGGGTTTGGGTGCGGCGCTGGAAAAGAAGTCGTTCCCGTAGCTGGTATCGTCCCAGACGAACGAGCCGTTGTGGAGCGCGCGGGCGCGGGAGCCGCTGGCGAAGGAGGCGGAGCCAGACGCGGTGCTGAACAGGCCCCCGGCCGCGAGTATGTACGTGCCTCAGGCGAGGTGCAAGAGACGAGGCAACGCGTGAGCAAGGTTGATGCGAACAGCCTCTCGGTGAGGCTCGAACTTCAGGCGGATTACCTCGCGGGCGTCTGGGCGCATCACGCGAACAAGTCGCGCAATGTGCTGGAAGTGGGCGATGTCGAGGAGGGCCTTCGTGCGGCCAGCGCCATCGGTGATGATCGGCTCCAGAAGCAGTCTCGCGGGTTCGCCGTACCCGACTCCTTCACGCACGGCAGCAGCGACCAGCGCGTGCGCTGGTTCCGCAAGGGGCTGGAGAGCGGCGACATGACCGGCGGCGACACGTTCGGTGCCGAAGCTCTCTAGCAAAGCTTCCAGCCAAGTCAGGACGAAGGCGGGCGACTTAGGGAATCGGGGAGATCATCTCGTACTCGATCTTGATGCCCGCGATGCCCAGGGCGCCATCCCAGGGTTGGTTGTTGGCGGTGGAGATGACGATGCGATAGAAGCTGGCTTCGTTGTTGATGGTGAGGTTGGGGACGGGAGTGCAGTCGACGGACTGGTTGAAAATCGATGATGTTGCGCTGGTGCCGCTGCCGCGGAGCGCGGGGCTTCGGGTGAACTGATCGATCTGAACGAACTGGGCGGTGAGGTTCTTGGTGGAAGAGGTGTCGTAGATCCACGCGATGACCTGCGTGACGGTGGCGCCGTTGGGCAGGTGCACTCCCGCCGTGAGATGATCGTTGACGAAGCCGCTGGGGATGGTGGCATACTCGCCGAATCCGAGGCTCTTGACCGAGTTGAAGCTGGTGACGATATCGAAGTCAGCGGGCACAATCGTTGCGAACGTGATCCTGGGCGTGACGTACTGCACGTCCTGGACGACGCTGTTGCCCGAGACCAGCACCCCGGGAATGTAAACTAGGCCGTTGCTGTAAATGCTCATCTGCGTCACGTTTCCGCCCGTGCGGAACTGCAGACCATTCGGAGCGGCGGGGTTGTTGTAGATGATGCCCGCGTCCTCGGCCCCGCCGGAGGGCGTGCCAAAGAGCAGGCCGTTCTCGCGAAGATCCTGCGTGATCAGATTGAAGTAGCCGCCAGCAGCGTTCTCCATGACCATGGTGGAGCTCGCGTTTGGCGCGATGAACGACAGCCCGTTGCGAACGTGCAGCCGCGAGGCGGGTTCGAGCACGCCGATGCCGAGCTCCCCCTCGCCGGTCAGCACGGCCCACGGCAGCCCGCCGACCCGGAAGAGCAACGCGTCGGCGAGCGAGCTGTCTGGATCCCACGAGTACGAGATCTGGCCGTCAACGCCAATGCCCGACTCAAAGTTCACGGCACCCAGCGTCCCGCCGTTGGTCGCGAGGCCGGGCGAGCCGTTGGCCAGCGTGAGGATCGAGCCGCCGGCGTTGTTGCGGGTCGTGAGCTTCGCGATGGCCTGTGTCGCCGCAATGTCGAGGGGGAAGAGGGGCGTCTCGTTGCCGATGCCCAGCCTGCCGTTTCCCGTCAGCGTGGCCTGCGTGACGTCGCCGACGCGGAACCGCAGTGAGTGGCTGAGCGGGCCCGCCGCGTCAAGCCGGTAGGAGATCTGTCCCGGCGTGCTGCCAAACGCGTCGAAGTTCACCGCGCCCAGCACGCCGCCGTTAGTGAAGATGTTTGGCGAGTAGTTGCCAAGTCCTATCACTGAACCGTTGGGGCTGTTGGTGCTGGCGAGGTTCGCCACCGCCTGGCTCGCCGCGATGTCGAGCGGGAACACCGGGATGGCGTTGCCGATGCCGACGGAGCCGAAGCTGTTTGTGCCGGTGAAGACGTTGTTGGTTGCGAGGCGCGGGACGTTGATGGAGAGCCGCGCATCGGGCAGGATGCCGCTGAGATTGGCCGCATCGGTATAGAACGCGGGCGGCTGCCCGCCCAGCGTGTCCGCCGTGACGGCGCGGTCGGCGATTGATGCCCGGCTCGCAAGCGGTGCGCGCGTGAAGGGCTGCGTCGGCGAGAGCGCCGTGAACCCCGAGCTGTCCGAGCACGGCAACGCCGCGTTCGCCCGAACCAAAACACGGATGTTGCGTAACTGCGCCGCCAGGTCGGGAAAGCCCGCGCCGGGATCCAGTTGCACCGTGAAGCGCCCGTCCGTCACCGGAACGTTGTCGGCGCACAGCGTCTGGCGGATCACGCCGCCTCCGTCGAGCAGCTCGAAGCGGACGTCATGAGGACCTTGGGCGAGGGCGTTCCCGCTGCGCAGCTCGCCCTGATACGTGAACGCCTGCGACTGCGCGTGAGCAAGGGGGGCGTGAGAAGCGACAGCTGCGCCAACGCAAGCCACGATGCCAAAGACTCGAGTGGAAAGCATGACAACCTCCTCAGAGCCGCCGACGACGCGGTCAAAGCTCGATGCCGTTCATGCTATCAGATTTAGATAGAAGTTTGAAACTCAAAACTCGAACTGGCGATCACGATGCGTCCCTCAGGCTCGATGCAGCCGCACCCACACAGGTACTGAACAAATCATAGTTCTCGCCGGGCTGCGTATGAGGCGTTCTCAGGCCATGCGACTCGACAACATTCGCGAAAGCCCAAACGTGGAAGATCAGCGTGGGAGTGGGGGACGCCAGGCGTGCCCGGCGGCCGCACGATCGCCAGCGGCGAGCCGAGACCCCTAGCAAGGCACCCAGCTTCCCGCCGAGACTACCACGGGAGGTCTCGTGCTGTGCTTTCACCACGGTTCAAGCGCGGTACGCGTGCCACGCTCAATCACTCCAGTGCTCGAAGCAACTCCAACCCGTCGCCCACGTGGTT
>JBBQGR010000221.1:0-4971 GCA_038323185.1 Phycisphaerales bacterium
GATCGCGATCGCGACCGTCTCGAGCAGCGAGTCGGCATACTGCCGCAGCCGCGAGAGGCGCATCTCGGGCGGGAAGTATCCGCCGCGCTTATCAAGCAGCATGCGCCGCTCTTCTGTCGCGATGCGCTCCTCGATCTCCAATGCTGGCGCCTCGGCGCGCGCCTGGGCCGCGAGGCGTGCGGTCGCGTCGCGAAGTTCCTGCGGCGTTGAACTCGGGCCCGCGCGCCGCGCCGCCGCGCTCGCGTCGGCCTCGAAGCGCAGCTCGATGAGGCGCTCGGCCTGCCGCCTCGCATCCGCACGGTCCTCATCGGTCAGGGTGCGCCCGAGCAGATACTCGCCCGCGCGCTCGCGCTGCTGCACCAGCTTGAGCGGGTCGAGATTGCTCCGCTCACCAGACCACGCCAGCACCGCGACGATCAGCAGTCCCGTGAAGAGTCGCGTGTCGAATGGCAGCGCCGCAACCGCTCCAGCAGCGCACGCCGCCGCGAGCGCCATCGCGGGCGACCAACCCGTCAGCGCGTGCGCCGCGCCAAGCGCGCCAACGAGCACGATCAGCGGCAGCCCGAGCTTGATCCAACCGGGGATTCGCAGCGCCGGCACGACATCAGGCATGGACCGCCCTCGCGTGGTCTACATGCCCCACATGCCCGACATGCTCGACATGCTCGACATCCTCGCCGTACAGATCGCGCGTCATGTCGGTGGTGAGCGCACTCGCGGGACCGTCAAAGATCACCCGCCCCTGCCGCATGCCGATGACCCGTGACGCGTATCGCCGCGCAACCTCCACATGGTGCAGGTTCACAAGGACCGGCACGCCCATCTCTCGATTGATGGTCGTGAGCGTGTCCATGACGACGCGGGCGCTGCGTGGATCCAGGCTCGCAATCGGCTCATCCGCGAGGATCACGCGAGCACCCTGCGCCAGCACCTTCGCGATCGCCACACGCTGCTGCTGCCCGCCCGAGAGATCCGACGCGCGGCGAGATGCCAGCTCCGCGATGCCAACCTGCTCAAGACATCGCCTGGCCGCGGCGTGGTCCTCGCTGCCGAACCAGCGCACCAGCGTCGGCCACATCTCAAGCGGGCCCTGGCGGAATCGCAGCCGACCCACCAGCACATTCTGCAGCACAGTTAAGCGAGAGACAAGGTTGAACTGCTGGAAGATCATGCCGGTCTGCGCGCGCAAGTCACGCACGCGCCGTCCCTGCACGCCCATCGTGTCCACGCCGTTGATGCGCATCGTGCCCGAGGTCGGATCAACGAGGCGATTGATGGATCGCAGCAGCGTGCTCTTGCCCGCGCCAGATGGCCCGATGATCGCGACCATCTCCCCCGCAGCGATTTTCAGCGAAACATCCCGCAGTGCGTGCACGCCGCCACTGAACTCAACGCCAAGGTTCCGCACCTCGATTGCGGCGCCGGGCTGTTGAGTGTGTGCGTACATCCGGTGAATCTCGTGAACACATGAGTCATGGGGGGCCCACGTCCGCCCCGTACACAGTCGTTGTCGCGAGCCGCGGCCACGACATCCCGTCGAACTCCCGACGTTCAATCATTTAAACCGCGCGAAGATTACTCCGGCGGAGTTGTGTGCGAATGAACTTTGAATAGCATTCGTCAATTCTTGATACAGTCTCGCACGCCTTCGCGAGACCAATCCAGCAACTAGGCAAGGCCTCGCCCAACGCGCGGCCGATTTCGGACCACTCGGGACCACTCTCTACTCATGAACGCGCTTCCACTCATCCTCCAAACCACGCTCACCAAATCTTCACATTAGCCAGACAGGCAGCGTCCGCAGGCAGCACGCGAAGGCAATCCGACCATGATTCCTCCAGCCTCATCCACTCTTCTCTCCGCCGCGCCGATGAGCGGCCCGACCTCGCACGTGCTCGAGGTGCTTGGTGGAGCCGAGGCTCGTGCCGGGGAGCGCGTGCCGCAAAGGATCGTCACGTCGATCACGGATCTCGCCGAGTTGCTCACAGCCCTGAACGCCGCGCGACTCATGTTCGTCGTCGATCGCGCCGCGCTGATGGCGACAAGCGTTAAGAAAGAGCTGCGCTCGATCATGATTGATCGTCTCGCGGCGGAGTTCGACGCCTTCACTTCGAATCCAACCTGCGACCAGGCCGCGGCCGCCGCACGCCTCGGCGCACTGTCGGGCGTCGATGCCATCGTTGCCTTTGGCGGCGGAAGCTGCCTCGATGTCGCGAAGGTCGCGGCCCTCTCCGTCCGTGATCTCATCCGTGCCACCGACCATTCCTGCGGCGGCGACGCCCGAGCCGCTTCGCCCGTGCCCGTCATCGCGATCCCCACAACCTCCGGAACTGGCAGCGAAACAACCCACTTCGCATCCATGTACGTCAATGGCCGCAAAGCATCGGTCGCGCACCACGGCATCCGGCCCTGGGGTGTCGTCCTCGATGAGACGCTGCACCGCGCCATGCCGCCAACGCTCGCCGCGATCACCGGGCTTGACGCGCTCTGCCAGGCTGTCGAGTCGCGATGGGCCATCGGCGCAACGCCAGCCTCACGCGGCTATGCCGAGGAGGCCGCTGTCCTCGCCATCGCCCACCTTCGGCGGAGCGTGAAGCTGGGCACGCTGTCGGACCGTCGCGGCATGATGCTGGCCTCGCACCTCTCGGGGCGCGCCATCAACATCAGCAAGACCACGCTCGCCCACGCGTTGTCGTACGACATCACGCAGCGTGCCGGAACGCCGCACGGTCTGGCCGCGGCCCTCACGCTCGGCCACGTCGCGGCACTTAACGCTGGCGTCATCGGCGCCGAGGTGAGCGAGGGCCGCCCCTCAAAGCACACGCTCGAATCCGTGCACGCCGCGTGTCGCCTGCTGGGTGTCGAGCCAGCCGACATGCCCCGTTTCATGCAAGAGCTGATCGAGTCGCTCGGCCTGCCCGCGACGCTCGGCCAGGCCGGCGTGACCAGCGAGATGATCCCGATGATTGCGGCGTCGGTAGACCCGCTCCGCGCGTCCAACAACCCTCGAAAGCCCAGCACGATGGTCATTCAGCGACTGCTCGAACGCGCGATGTGAAACGCAGATCGCGCCCTCAGCCGCCCACATCGCTGCTCGAGGATGAAACCGACGTGTCCAGTTCATCTACACCGGCATCGGGCGCAAGGCCCGTGAAGACCAGCAGCACGCGCGACGCGGTTGCGCTCGGGTTGATCAGCCGATGCGGATGCGTTCCCTCGAAGTACGCGCTGTCCCCCGCCTCAAGGTCATGACGCTGGTCATCAAACTGAAGCGTGACCACCCCCTCGATAACGTGGATGAACTCCTCGCCTCCGTGCGACATCATCGGACGCGTCTCCGTCGGAGGCACCGTGACAAGGAACGGGTCCATGATGCGCGTCGGTCGAAGATGCGCCAGCGACTCGTACGTCAGCTCAGAGAGCTCTTCGTCACGCCGCACGGAGATGCGCTGATCTGACCGGACCACCACCAGCGGCGGCCGCGCCTCAAGCCCCTCAAAAAGGTCCGAGAGCGGAACCTGCAACGCCTGAGCGATCTGAAAGAGCGCCAGCAACGACGGCGTCACGCGAAAGTTCTCAACCTTCGAGAGCCAGCCGCGCGTCAGCCCGGCGCGCGAAGCAACTTCCTCAAGCGTCAGCCCACGCTGTGTGCGAAGTCGCTTCAGACGCTGGGCCAGCTCGACAAGGTTCATCGAAGCACACTCCGAAGTCTTTCGCCATTGAGCCCGCGTCGGGCGGTCCGGTGACGATCACCGTAGCTCTCGATGCGGGCGTCGCCAGCACCTTCGCGCTCTCTTCGCGCAGCGGCAAACCTCTGTCAACCCAGCAGACCCCGCCTACACTCGACGCGTGCGGGCGTAGCTCAGTGGTAGAGCGACGCGTTCCCAACGCGTAGGTCGCGAGTTCGACCCTCGTCGCCCGCTTTCCAGTGCCGCAGCATGGTCCCTCCCAACAGAGGTCGGCCAGCCGCTGGCGTTAGCTTGGTGCACGGCGGTTGCACAAAGGTCTTGGGAAACTGTACCACATCGCCACGGTCTATGGCGAATGGGGTGTCAAGTTTCAAGTGCTCTTCCGAAGGGCCGGGATTGAGATGAATGACGCGTTGAACGCGTTCCCTCTCCCCAAGCATCGCGGTCCGCATCCGCGAAAGTATCACCAGGCGGTGTTCGAGCGATTGGAAGGAGCGATCGGATCAAAGACTGGCGATGCCGCAAAGGCGGCCTTCAACACGGAGATGGTAAGGTTGCGAAGAGACTTAGCTACAGGGAAATTAGAGCTATGACCATCGGTGATCAACGAAACTACTCTTGGATGTTCTCAGCAGGTAGGCTATCGCGTGGTCGCACGATTGTTGATGTTGACCGGGACTACTGGGTTCGTTTATGGACTATCGTCGATCATCCGCAATGGTACGAGGAGATGCGTCGCTCGGTCGCTGATGAAATGCTCTCTCAGTTTACCATCTCGATTAAATCAACACCTGCGTCGATGGACGACATCCCGTGGTGCCCCGGAGTCGTATTTGCTTCACCGAAGGTTCGCGAGCTGCTCGCATTCTGTGAGGATCAGGTCGTCTGGGCTCCGGCGCGACTGACCGGAGTCAGGCCGCCCCATGCTGGAGAATTTCCGTACTTCGCGATGCTTTCGGTACATGTCCTGAGCTGCGGCAAATCACTGCCACGCGACCCAGGGCCACTGGGCGGGGCTCGATTCGAGGTCGATCTCGAGAAGGTTCCAGAGGGCATCGACATCTTCCGTGCTTTGGAAAAGCCGGGGCGGCTCTTGGTCTCCGAAAGGGTAAAGGAGACAATTGAACGCGCACGTATCAAGAAGGTGTTCTTCGATTCCCCGAATGACAAACCGCCGCGGCCGTAGCGTCCAGATGCCCGCGCTCGCGACACTCCGCAATTCGATTGAAGCCAGTGTAGTTCCCGCCCGCAGCTGGGCCGCTTTATGCAGGCGGATCCGAAC
>JBBQGR010000222.1:0-4949 GCA_038323185.1 Phycisphaerales bacterium
AGCTCACCCAGCGGGCTCGCCTCATACACGCTCGCGTTGTGCACCAGCACATCAAGCCGCGGCAGCGTCTCACTCATACCCGCCGCGAACGCCTCGGCACTTCCCGGTTCCGAAAAATCCACCTCGTAGAACGACGCCATCGCGCCCAGCGCTGACAACTCACGCGCCAGCGACTCCGCATCCGCCCGCGACGTGTTGTACGTGAACGTGACATCGCACCCACGCCGCGCAAGCTCGATCGCAACCGCCCGACCAACCCTTCGCGCCGCGCCGGTCACCAGCGCCAGCGGCCTTCCTCCACGCGGCTGGTTCGTCGCGCGAGCGGGCCTCGTTGACGCTCGCGCCGAGTTCACATCCGCCTCATCCGGTGCCGGAGCGCTCGAGTCGCTCTCGCGAAGTTCCGATGGCGTCGCAGGAACCACGCGGCGTCCAGCCTCAAACCACGGATCTGGACCAGCACTTCCCGACTTTGGTGCCGCCCGCGCACGCAGCCGGCTCGACCTCCGCATCGCGCGGATGATCGTCATCGCAAGCAGCACGGCAAACAACATCGCGAGACACGCCGCGAGCCCGCCCAGGATCACCAGCAGCGTGCGAGCCGTCGTCGACGGATCAGATGCTGCCGCGCGGCCAACACCCCCACCCTCCGATGGCTGAAACAACAGCACCACGCACTCCGAAAGTGAAGACAGCATCGCCCGAATATACCCGGCGGCGTGCCCATCGTGCGCCAAGGGCAATCGCTACGGCACCCGGCGCAGCACAAGTGCGGCCGCCCCTGCAACGCGGGCATTTTGGGCATCCACCATCCCTACCACCCCTCCGCTTGAATCCCCGACACGCCTCGCATCACTCGATGCCCCGATGCCTCCTGCCCAGATGCCTTCTCAAATCAAAGCCTCTTCCGTCTTCCCTCCGCCTCTCTCCCCCTGCCCGCATGCCTTCTTCCGCCTCACCAGCACCCACCATGCACCCTCCTGTCCAACGCCTATCCTCTTCTCCTATGCATTATGACGCACATCAGCCGGTGATCGACGGGCTTGAGGCGCGGATCGTGACGATCCGCGACTCTCTTTAACTACGACGAGAGGCTTGCCAAGCTTCGCGCCCTTGAGGCCGAGATGGGCGGCGAGGCCTTCTGGAACACCCAGGAGCGGGCCAAGCAGGTCGTCGGCCAGGTCAAACTTCTGAAGGCCCAGCTCGAGCCCCTGACCGGGGCGATCCGCGACTTTGGCGACGCGCGCGTCGCGTACGAGATGTCGCGCGAGGCCAACGATGCCGACTTCCTCAAGGAGGCCGACACCAAGCTCCATGAGCTCATGGGCCGCATGGACAAGATCGAGCGGCGCTCGCTCCTCTCGGGGCCGCACGATCATCGCAACTGCTTCCTCACCATCTCTGCTGGCGTTGGCGGCACCGAGGCCAACGACTGGGCCGAGATGCTCTTCCGCATGTACCTCTTCTACTTCGAGAAGATGGGGTTCCAGATCGAGGAAGTTGACAAGGGCTTCGGCACCGAGGTCGGCATCGACTCGGTCATCCTGCACGTCAAGGGTCCGTACGCGTTCGGATATCTCAAGTGCGAGCGTGGGTCGCACCGCCTCGCTCGCGTCTCTCCCTTCAACGCGCAGGGAAAGCGTCAGACTTCCTTCTGCACCGTCGAGGTGACGCCGGAGTTTGAAGAGTCTGACATCACGATCCCAGAAAACGACGTCGAGGTCTTCGCCTTCGTGCGCGCCCGCGGCCCCGGCGGACAGAACGTCAACAAGGTCGCGACCGCGATCCGCCTCGTCCACAAGCCCACGGGGATCCAGGTCGTTGCTTCAACCTTCCGCGATCAACCGCAGAATCGCAAGCAGGCGATGAGCGTGCTCCAGGCCAAGCTGCAGCAGATCGAGGATGATCGTCGCGAGGCCGAGATCGCTTCCGCCCGTGGCGGCAAGCTCGAGCAGGGTTGGGGCACGCAGATCCGCAGCTACGTCTTCTACGACAACCGCGTGAAGGACCATCGCACGGGGTACGAAGAGTCGGACTATGAGGCGGTTCTCCGCGGCGAGATCGCACCCTTCATCGATGCTGAGCTGCAACGCCAGCGGTCGGAGAAGGAGAAGATCGCGAGTGCGCGGAACGAGTAGTGCTTGAGTGCGCTACGGACATCGAACCCGCCGCTGCGGCCAGCCCGCGTGAACATTGGGCTTCACTGCGGGCCGCGCTCGTGCAGGCGCGACAACAGCACGGCGGCAAGTGCGCAGCGTTCGGCGAGGCTTGCGAGCTCGATCCACTCTTGCGGCGTGTGCAGGCCGCCGCCGCGGACGCCGAGCGTGTCGATCACGGGAAGTCCCTCGGCTTGAAGGTTGTTGCCGTCGCAGACGCCGCCGGTCTTGCCGAAGGGAAGTTGCTGGCCAAGGTCCGCCGCGGCATCGCGAGCCATCATCGCGAGGCGCTCGACGCGAGGCGTGAGCGGCTTCGCGGGCCGGTTCATGCTCTGATGGACGCGTGTTGCGGGCATCGCGCCCTGCGGCGTCGCCATCGCGTCGAGCTTCGCTGCGACCTCGGCACCATCGCGATCGGTGGGGAATCGCGCGTTGCCCCACACGCGTGCGTGGTCGGGAACAACATTGGTCGCGTGGCCACCGTGCATGGGGCCGATGCTCGCGACGATGCCGCGGGAGGCGTCTGGAATCGCGGCAACCTCAAGCACGCGCCGTGCGATTTCGTTCACCGCGGAAACTCCGGACGCGAAGTCGCGGCCGACGTGCGCTGCGCGTCCGGTGCATTCGATCATGAACTGCGCGCTGCCGGGACGCTCGATGACGAGAGAGCCATCGGGGAGTGCGGGCTCGAAGACGAGGCCGACGTCGTGGCCCGGCGCGGCATCGCGCAGCGCGCGGTCCGATGCGTACGAGCCTGTCTCTTCGTCGCTGTTGAGCACGAACGTCCATGAGAGATCGATGCCTGCTTCGTGCAGGATCTCGATCGCTCCAACCGCAATGGCGATGCCGCCCTTCATGTCCGCACAGCCGGGGCCTGTCGCGCGTGCGCCGTCCGTTGATGCGATGAGCTCACGGAACGGGCCGCGGGGATCGTGGACCGTGTCGAGGTGGCCACAGAGCAGCACGCGCGCCTTGCCGTGTGTGCTGCTTGATCTGCGACAGACCGCGGTGGGCGGCGGATCAAACGTTGTGTCGCCACTCTCACCCTGGCTCAGCCACTCGGGCTTTATGTCGCCGGGGATGAGCGTGGTCACAGCGCCGAGCAACTCGAATCGCGACACGAGCTCGCCGCGCATCGCGTCGAGGCCTGCGCGATGATTGAAGCCGGTTGGGATCGCGACCCAGCGTGCGAGATCATCGCGCAGCCGCGCAGCGCGGCGGAACGCGGCGTCCGCGATGCGCTGCTCTACTTCTGTCAGGCCGTGCTTGGTCATCATCGTGAACACCCTTCATCATTCGAGGGCAGGGCACACTCGAATCACTCAGTCTAACGACGAAACGCCGCGGCACTCCGCCGCCGCATCAGCAACTCACCATCCCATCGCGAGCGGCACCACCGTCATCGCGATCGACGCGAGGAGCACGATCGCGACGATCCACTTCGTTGCCCGCACGGTACGATCGATCGCGAACGCATCGAGCGGGGTGCCGACGAGCGCCTCGGCACGGCGGCGGCGGTCGGAGATTGAGCCGTGACGGAATCCCCAAGTGCGCTCGCTCACACCGTTGGCCGCCGCGACGACGGCGAGCGCGTCGCTCATGGATTGTGCCGCGCCCTGGGTTACGACAGTTGCGGATCCATCGGAGATGCTGAGATGGCGCACGGCGAAGGCGTCGGCCTGCCACTCGAAGCGGCGGCTGACGTGGCCGAGGGCCAGGAGAGCGGCGCCGAGGGACGCTCCGGCGGCGACGAGCGTGAGGTGCTCGGGGACGGGTTCATCGATGGGGAATGCGAGCCAGATCGCGACGCTGTAGAGCCAGCCCGCGAGCGAGACGACCGCGAGGACTGCCATCGCCATCCAGGCCATGTGGGCGCGCTTCACGTGCGCGACCTCGTGCGCGAGCACGCCCTCGAGCTGCTTGCGCGAAAGATGCTCGACGAGCGCGTCTGTCAGGAGGAGGTATCGCACAGGCCAGAGGAGGCCGAGAATGGCGGCGTTGAGCACCGCACCGTTGGTGCGCCAGAGGAGCGGACCAACGACACGCACGCCGTGGCGGCGGCACGTTTCATCGGAGAGCTCGGCGAGCTCGCCGCGCTCGATGCGCACGACGTCCCAGAGCATTCGGAGGATCGCGGGCGAGATGATGAGAACGAGAAGCAGCCCTGCGAGCGCGCCGATGGGCTCGGCGAGCTGGCGCAAGCCCGGTCCGAGCGCAAGGGCTGTGCCGACGCGCGTGACGATCCATGGTGCGCACTCGCCCCACGCCGTTGCGAGTGTTGCGGGAACGAGCGCGAGCAGAAGCTGATGGCGCACCGCGTCGAGCACGAACTGAGAGCGCGTCGGCGGGGCGCGCAGCGGCTGGCCGTGATCGAGCGTGCGGATCAGGGTGGCCTCGCGCACGAGAAGATCGAGCGGATGGAAGCTCCACCAGAGACCGAGCAGAAGCAGGAGGAGCGGGAGAACGCAGAGAAGTTCATCGATGACGATGAGATCGCCGACGATGGCCCTCACCGTTGAAAGCCAGCCGAGCCAGAAGACTCCGACCGCGAAGGCTGCGAGGGCGGCAAGGCGCAGCAGGCCGAGCGTGCGTTCGGCGGCGATGAAGGGGCGATATCCGCCGCCGCGCTCCATGGAGCGGCGTGATGCTGCGCAGCGGAGTTGACCGATGCCCCAGAGCAGGAGCATGGTCACGGGAACAATGAGCGACAGGGGCGCGAGCGGCGAGGCCACATCGCTCGATGTCGCCACCATGTCCGATTGGACGTGCATGACGACGAAGGCCGCGATGACCAGG
>JBBQGR010000223.1:0-4940 GCA_038323185.1 Phycisphaerales bacterium
TGGTGAAGCTGCTCTGCTCGCCCGAGTGCGCGCTGGTGCAGGCGATGAAGACCCGCATGCCGCAGGCGCGCCGGGAGATCGCGCGGGCGTGCTTCGTGCAAGGGATGTCGATCCGGGCGGCGTCGGCACGCGTGGGCATCACCTTCTACGCCGCAAGACAGCACCTCGCGGCGGTGCGAGCACTCGCGGAGGCCGCGGCATGAGCAAGCGCGCCACGCACTCACGCTCATCGCATACGCCGCGCTCGGCACGCACGCTGCGTGTCGCCGCGCTCTTCTCGCTGCCCATCTCGCGCGAGCGCGATGCCGAGCGTTCGCGACTCGAGCGCGCACGATCGCACGCGCTCGAACTGCTCGGGCCACTCGCATCATCTTCGTCACTCGATCACGCCAGCATCACGCTGATCCACGGCGCGAGCGGGAGCGGCAAGTCCACGCTCCTCGACGCGCTCTCGCGTGAGTGCGTGCGAGGGCGATGCCAGGTCCGGCGCGTGGAAGCGAGCATCCTCGGTCGCGCGAGAGGGACACGCCGCGGCGCAATCGTGGACCTCAGCCCGCGCCCACTCGCGACATGGCTGCGCATCCTCGCGTCGTGCGGTCTTGCCGAAGCGCCGATGCTCTCGCGCCGCGCGAGCGAACTCTCGACGGGACAAGCGTGGCGTCTCTCGCTCGCCGCGGCGATCGCGTCGATCACCCAGCGTGCATCACGCTCATCACGTTCCGCTCGCGCACTTCCCCCGCGCGTCCTCATCATCGATGAACTCTGCGCAGGCCTGGACGACATCACGGCCCGCGGCCTCTGCCGCACGCTGCGCCAGCTGGCACGCCATGGCCTCATCATCTTCGCGGCGACCTCGTCGCCTGATCGGTTGCGCCGGTCGCTCGCGCCCGATCGCGAGATCGAGCTCGCGCCCCTGGGCGAGTCACGCCCGCGGCCCATCGCGAAAGTCCGCAAGAAGGGGTCCAATCCGTGAACGATCTCATCAATGCTCGCTCGCACACCGCCGCGCACGTGCTCCCTTGGCTGCGCATCGAGCGCGGCACGCGCGACGACTACGCCGCGCTCGCGCACTGGCACTATCGCGCTGGCACGCCAGCAACGTTCGCGCGCGTGCTCCGCGCCATCGATCTTGAGGCAACTCGCGCGGCCTCGCCGCAGCTCGCGGGCGTGCTCGTGGTATCGCATCCAACGCTGAATGGTCCATGGCGTGCGCAAGCGTGGCCGGGTGCGATGGAGCGCGACATGACGGACATGACGAACATGACGGACACGCCCGACACGCCCGAATCGCCAAACACGCCAGCATCGCGAGCGCGGCGCCTCAACGCGATGGTCCGCACTATCTCGCGCGTCATCGTCGATCCGCGATACCGCGGCGGCGGAGTCGGCTCGGCTCTGGTGCGTGCGTACCTCGATGATCCGCTGACGCCGCTGACGGAGGCCATCGCGTCGATGGGTGCGCTGGTGCCGCTCTTCACGAGCGCGGGGATGCGCGCGATGAGCGACACAGCCCGCTCGGCCCACACCGCCGCGATGGCGCGAGCGCTCCGCTCGCGCCGGATCGCGCCGTGGCGACTGATGGACCCGCGCGAGGCGCGTCGGTGGTGCCAGCAAGACGCCGCGCTCGTGCGAGAGGCGCGCCGTTGGGCAGGCGCAAGCCGAGCCACACGCGCGGCGTCGCGGCGCATGAGCGATGCAAGCCTTCTCTCTCTCGCAGCGGCAGGAGTGGCGGCACCGGCGCGGGTCTTCGTAGCGCCGTGATTTCGGGAAGGCGGGCAGTAAGGCATGCAGGCACGCAGGGGGAAGAGGAGAAGCAAGGAATAAAGGCAAGCGAGATGCCTGTCTCATTGGACAAAGCAAGCAGCGTCATCAGTTCGGCAACTTGATCAAGGAGGGAACCATGGCCAAGAAGACTTCGCGCAGATCGACTCGCACCGTGCTCACGACCACAGCCAAGAAGCCAGGTGCCAAGCGGCGGAAAGCCGTGCAGGGCGCGTTGCCCCAAGTGAACGAGGCACCTCCCGCGGCTTCCGTCACTGGCCCCGTGACCCGCCCCGTCACCGGCCCTGTCACCGGCCCCGTCACCGGCCTCGTCACATCATTCGCCGCGGCGAATGAGCTGCCGCCGATGCCGCGCTCGCGTGAGGCGCTGCGTCACTGGCTCCGCACCGTGCTCGGCATCTTCGTTCCGACGCGGCCGCTGATCGAGGGGCACTCAACGCCTCTGGACTATCTCTGCTTCGCTTTCCTTGAGGATGGTGCCGACGTGCCGCAGACCGAGCAACACGCGAGCATCATCACGCCCGGCGTCGATGCCCAACCTACGCACGGCGTAACTCCGGCCTCCGACACCGGCGACCTTCCCACGCGCGACTGCGTCGTCTGGGCCAACCGCGGCGGCGGCAAGACCTTCCTTGGTGCCGTCGCCACACTCCTTGATCTCCTCTACAAGCCAGGTATCGAGATCCGAATCCTCGGCGGCTCGCTAGAGCAGAGCCGACGCATGCACGCACACCTGCGGCGTCTGGTGGGCGGCGCGTGTGATGGAGCGAATGACAGCACGCGTGACAGCGCGCGCGATCGCACGCGTGACAGCACGCGCGACGCCGCTCCAGACGCCCGCCACGCGCCGCACGCATCAAGCGCCATCAGCGCCATGGTCTCGCGTCTCACCGACTCCCGCCTCGTCCTTCGCAATGGGTCCATCGTCGAGCTCCTCGCTCAGTCCCACACCTCCGTCCGCGGCACGCGCGTGCAGAAGCTCCGCTGCGACGAGGTTGATCTCTTCAAACCCGACGTCTGGGACGCCGCGCAGCTCACAACGCGCAGCGCCACCCTCGGCAGCATCCTCGTCCGGGGTAGCGTTGAGTGTCTCTCCACCATGCACCTGCCGCACGGCGTCATGCACTCGCTCGTCAGGCAAGCGCGCGAGGGCGACCGCCGCCTCTTCCGCTGGGGCGTGGTTGATGTGCTCGCGCACTGCGGCCCGGAGCACGCGTGCCTTGGCGCGCCAACCGTGGAGCATCCCGAGGGTGCGCCGCGCTGTTCACTCTGGCAGGAGTGCCGCGGCCGCGCCAAGCGACGCCCAGAGTCCGACGCTGGCCACGTCGCGGTCGGCGATGCGCTCGCGATGAAGCGAAGAGTTCCAGAGCCGGTCTGGAAGGCCGAGATGCTCTGCATCCGCACCCGCCGCAGCGACTCGGTCCTTCCCGAGTTCGAGCGCGTTAAACACGTCGTCACCGACATCACCGGCCCGGGCTTCGCGAGCAGCGCGACCATCGCGCGCGAGCGCGGCGTGCTCGATTCGAGCCTCCGCCGAACGCCCCTGCGCTGGGTCGTGGGCATGGACTTTGGAATCCGGGGCGACACCGCGATCCTCTGGGGAGCGGTGGATGAGCACGGCACTCTCTGGATCATGGACGAGCGCGTCGTCGCCGATGAGTCGCTGGCAGAGCACATCGCGCATCTGCGCGTCGGCCTCGCGCGTCAGGATGCGCCGTGCGTGACCGCCGCGATCGGCTGGCCCGCGCCAGAGTTCATCGCCATCGACCCCGCGGGCCTCGCGCGCGATCAGCAGACCGGCCTCACCAACGCCGACCTCCTCCGCCAGGCTGGCCTTGCCGTG
Organism: Phycisphaerales bacterium; assembly: GCA_038323185.1. GTDB lineage: Bacteria > Planctomycetota > Phycisphaerae > Phycisphaerales > UBA1924 > JBBASU01. Next base: position 3,626 of record JBBQGR010000223.1, read on the forward strand.
CGCGCCAAGCGGATGAGGGTTCATCCGGGCCTGGTCATGGTGCGGGCGCGGCTCGCGCCGGCGAGCAACGACCCGCCGCGCCTCTACATCCATGAGCGATGCACGCGCCTCATCGAGTCCTTCGAGCGCTACCGCTATCCCACCGGCGACCGCGAAACGATCGATCCTGTGAAGGGTGAAGGATGGGATCACGCCATCGATGCGCTCCGCTACCTCATCCAGAACCTCGACAAGCCCATGGACCCGACGAGGCTTAGCGCGGCCTGAGCGATGAGGGACAAGGACTGATAATTGCCTGTTTTTTAGCCGACGGCGTACATCCACAACAAAACACCCGATCAAACCACGATCGAAATAGCGCAGTTTCGAGAAGGATCAGACACAATGAGAATTTTGCACCAATTCGTCGTGAATAACCCCCAAGCATCAGTTAAAGTCCTGACTTGCCGCGGCTTGCGTGGCGAATCGGTGCTCCCTCCCGCTCGTGGAGATCGTGCGAAGAGGATGAGGCTGGTGTGGCGTGTCGCGTGATGTGTCACGCGGTGTGTCTAAGGAAGTGCGTGGCCCGGTTGGGTCCGCGCGAGAGATCAGTAGAGTCGTCGAGAGGAGTTTGATCATGAGCCGAATTCAGAACCGCGTGCTTGCTTCGCGCGTCAGCGCTTCCCAAGTTCTCGCGTCCATCGCGGGGCTTGCCATCGCCGCCGCCGGTGCGAGCGCGCAGATCACCGTCCTCTTCAACGGATCGGTGAGTACCAACTACTCCGTCCCCAGCAACTGGAACGGTGGCGTCGTGCCCACCAACTCGGGCGGCAATTTCTACATGCCCTTCATCGGCGTGGGCCTTACGACCGACCTTCTGGCCGGCTCAGTGCAAGTCGACGCAGCCACGCTCGCCGCCAACTCGCTCCTTCGCCTCTCGCCCGACACCGCCTTTCGCGTCCGAGGCGCGACGTCAAACGTCAGCGCGGGAAACATCTTCATTATGGCTGGCGCCCAGCTCGAACTGAATCAGGCTGGCCCCGGCACCTGCGATCTGATCATCGACGGCTCGGGCCCGCTCATCCTCGCCCCGGGCGGCCCCGCCAGCGGCCGCTTGATCATGACCGCCAGTGCAGGCAACCGCATCTTCTCCGCCAACGGCAGCAACACGCTTCAGAACGAGATCATCATCGAAGGCGGCGGCCAGGTGGGCGTCGGTCAGACCCAAATCGACAACCGCGGAATCATCCGCGCAACACTTGGCACCACGCTCTTTCTCCAGCCAGGGGGCGGCGGAACCACAAGCCGCGGCATTCTCGAGGCCGACGGCGGAACG
>JBBQGR010000224.1:0-4894 GCA_038323185.1 Phycisphaerales bacterium
CGCGCTGGTGGGCACCACCTCGCGCGCGGTGGCCAAGACACGCGGCGCGAGGCCGGAAGACATCGAGCTCAAGCTTGTGCGCGTGGAGCCCTTCGCACGCCCAAAGTCCGACCTCGGCGGCGACAACATGGAACGTACCGATACACGCGTGATCGACGTGGTCTTCGAAGTCGTCACGCCGCCGAAGGGACCGCTGTTTCCAGGCCAGGCTGTGGACGTCTTCATCGAGGCGGGGAGGTAGCAAGCAAAGAACTTCACCACGGAGTGGCGAGCTACCCAAGATGAGCTGCTAAAGACACCGGCACGGAGGCCGCAGCCAGCGCGTTCCTTCTCACACTTCGCCACTCGACCACTCAATCACGTCCCGCCTCACTTTGGCGGCGCGGGCTTGGGCTTCAGGATGTTGCCGAGGATGCTGTCGATCACCTTCTCTGGCTTGATCTGATTTACGAGGTTCTTCGCCACAAGTTCAGCATCGACGTTTGTTGTTGGGTTGTTGCTGGGGCCGCGGGTTCGGAAGGGGATCTTGGTGAGGGCGTCGACGGCGCCGGGGGTGATCTTGTTGAGCGCGCCGCCGATGCCGAGGTTGAGCTGCCCGAGCGCGCGGTCGGAGAGTGCGCCGAAGGGCACCCAGGTAATCACGTCGATGTGCTGCGGCTCGAGCCGGATGTCGCCGTAGGGCGTGGCCTGCGTCACGCTGCGCGTCGAGAGATTGACGAAGCCCTCGGTCTCGACCATGAACTCACCGACGGGGACCTTCCACGTCGTGTACGACGCGATGCCGTCCTTCACGATGACCTCGAGCGGATCAAGCCGCTTGCCGACCTGCCCTTCCGTGCGCGTCGAGACGGCCTTGAGCAACTGGTTGAAGAGGCCCGACGTCTCGAAGCGCGCCTCGCCGGGATCGAGGCTCACGCGCATGTTGAGACCATCCATCGTGTTGCCCAGCGGCACGATCATCCCCTCGGCGCGCAACGTCGCGGGCATGTCCTCGGGCTTCTTCTCAAGGCTGCCCACCAGCGGCAAGCCCTTGATGAAGCGCTCTGAGAGTTGCGTCGTGACTTCCGACACCTTCAGCACCAGCGGCGTGGTGCCGATGTACTTTCCGTCCCGGATGTTGCCGCGCATCGTCACGTTCGCGCGCTGGCTGTTGAACTGGAAGTCAACGATCGGCAGCTCGCCCTCGGGAACATTGGCCGCCACTCCCGCGATGCCACTCTCAGGAGGCGCGAGCGGAACGCGCTCGCAGCGAAGTCGCATCGCCATGCTCGGGCCGAGCGCGTCGAGCAGAAGCCCGCCGCGCTGCAGGAGCGCATCGACGAGTCCCGTCGGCACCACGGGCATGTCGCCCTCGATGTCGAGCGTGGCCTGGCGCGCGTTCACGGCGCCGGTTGAATCAAAGAGGTTGGTCACGCGCCCCGCCAGCGACATGTCTTTGGCTGGTGGGTCCTGGCCGTACTGCCCCTGCGCCACGCCGAGCCGGAAGTTGATCGGCGCCCCCTCAACAGGCTTGCCACGCGCGGCTTGCTCGGACGTGAGCGACGCCACAACGCCCGTCAGGATCACGGGCACGTTCTCAGCCGTCATGAGGTTCGCGCCAGGAATCGTGATGCTCGCATCAATGTCGAGATCGACGGGCGCCTTCGGTCCCGCGGCGGCGGGCGCACCTGTTTGCTGGCCCAGTCGGCTGCGCGGGATCGAGAATCGTTTGAGATCAAGCGTCACGGTCGTTGGCTGGCTGAGCGTCAGGCTCGCGACGCCCTGCGACGCGTTGCCAACGCCCTGGCCCGTCACCGCCGCGATGTCCTTGTTCTGCTCGGCCGAGAGGAGGAACTTGTTCGCCGCCGCAGGATCAATGTCCATCGTGATCGTCGTCGATTCACCCAGCCGGATGCGATCGGGCGTGATTGAGAGCTTCAGTGGCTTATCGGTGCGCAGCCGCGGGGCCCGGATCGCGGCGGAGATGTCCATCGGTGCCGATGCGAAGTCGGGCTTGGGGCCAGTCCCGGGGTTCGCCGTCAGCGTGATGTCCGCGCCAGCTGAGTTGCCGACGAAGCCCGAGAGCAGCCCGTCGGTGCGGCCCATGAATCGCTCGATGGTCGCCATGTCGAGCTTCTCAAGGCCCAGTGTCGCGTTGAGTGGGCCGACGGGTCCACCCTCCGAAATGTCGCCGCGAGCGGTGAGGTTCATCGTGCCGATCTGCTGGCCACGGTCGCCGACCAGGCTGGTCTTGATGCGCGTGGTGAGGGAGCGTTCTTCGGGGAGCGCGGGGCCAAGGAGCGCGCCGATGGGAACCTCGGCGTCGATCTCAAGGCCATCAACACCGAGCTCGCCGAGCGAGCGCATGCCTCCCTTGCCATCATCAACCGCGACGCCACGCAGGATCAGCGGCGAGCTGCTGGTAAGGCGCACCTTGACGGGCGACGCCGCGCCGAGATTCGGCCTGAAACCCGGGCCGAGCGGCACCTTGGTGCCCGTCACCTCCAGATTCATCCACGCGGGCCGCGCCACGCCCCACCCCTTGGCCGCGATGTCGGGCGCGTACTGACGCAGGATGCGATCGATGAGGTCTGGCGCGGCCTCGAACGAGACAGCGCTTTGAGGCAGCGAGAGGTCCTTGGTCGTGAAGTCGCCCGCGATGCGCGCGATGAGACGCGAGGCATCCATCGAGAAATTCAACGCGGTGCGATCACCCTCGCCGTTCTTGATCTCCAGCATCAGCGTCTTGATGCGCTCGCCAAGGCCCCCCTCCGTGAGGGCCGGGATGTCGGCCTGCGTCGCGTCCGTCGGCGGCGGCATCAGCGCACGAACCAGCGCGCTGGGAACGTCCGTCATCGTGAGCGTGACGACGGGGCGCAGGGCCAGGAGCGCGGGCGCATCCAGAGGCTGCGCCGTGGGTGGGTTTGAGGAAGCGATCATCGGCGGATTCATTACGCGGCCGATGAGGCCCGGAACGCGGCCCGCCGCGCTGAACGTGAAGGGCGTTCCTTCCCACGCCATCGCACCCTTCACCTGCGCGTCGGGCGTGCCGCCGGGGGCGATGTTGAGATCAAGACCCAGATCGCCGACCTGGATCGGCCGTCCCGCGGCGGTGCCGCCGGTTGGTGTTGCAACCAGGCCCTGCGTCATCACGCGCACGGTGCCGAGCATGTTGGCCAGATCCATGGCGCCAGCCTTGGTGCGCGGGATCGAGATGTTCTTGGCGATGATGTTCACGCGGCCCTTGCCCGGCGCTGCGGCCACAGTCCAGCCCGTCTCGGGCTTGACGAATCGCGCGCCCATCGCAACCGCGCGATCCATGTCGATCGTGAAGCCCTCGCCGGTGGTCGCGATGGCCTCGCTCGTCACTCGCGCCGTGCCCGCGGCCCGAACGAACTGGCTATTGATCGAGAGTGTCGCGTTCAGCGGCGGCTGCGCACCGGGCGTTGATGATGCCGCGGCGTCGCTGGCGATTGCGACCTCCGCGTCGAGCGTGGGACCCACATCGCTCGCTAGATCAAGGCTAAAGGCCTGCACGAAGGGCTGCGCGATGGCGGTCGCCATGCCCGCGATCTTCGCGTTGGCCTGGATGCTCGCGGGCAGGCCTCTGACGGGCGCACCCTTCGCGTCCAGTAGTCCCTGCACGACAGCGCTGATGTTGAGCGAGCCCGCGGGCTGGCCATCGATGGTCGCGACGGTCGCCGCGGTGAGGCGCGCTTCCTTCGCGAGGTCATCGGTCGTGAGTCGCGCTTCGAGGGGCGCGATGGTGAAGGGCTTGGGCGCCTGCCCCTCGCCGAGCGCGACGGTGCCGCTCATCTGAGAGAGACCGACGACGGCGCTCAGCTTCGTTCCCGTGAGATTGAGCGCGTCGCCGCTGGGGATTGCGAGGTTGAGCGTGTCGATGCGCACGCGAGCATCGGGCGCCGCATCGATGTGCGCGGCCTGCGCCGGATCCATCGCGACGGCGAGCGCGGGCACAAACGCCTTGAGCGCGACGCCCTTTACGAAGAGTTCGACGGGCTTCTCGACCGTGACGATCGCGCCCGCGACGCGCAGCTCGCCGCCGAGCGTCGCGTTGGGTGTGATCATATTGATGGTCGCGGTGCCATCGCGCATCGAGCCGTTGGCCACGAGATCGAGATTGACCCGCTCACCCAGTGCCTCGGCGAGCTTGACGGCGGTTCCGTCGGGCGTCGCGAGCATCGGCTTACCGCTCGCATCAACCATCATCGGCGCCAGCAGCGTGTCCAGAAGCGTGAGGGGCAGGTCCTTGATCTCGGCGTTGGCCTGCACGCTTGCGAGCATCGGCGTGAGCGTGCCGTCGGGCTTGCTCCACGAATCGGCGGTGGCGCGGACGCGGATGGTGCCGGGAGTGGTTGATTTTCCGTCGATCGTCGGGATTGCAGAGGCGGAGAGATCGATCGAGAGTGGCTTGCCGGGCTCAAGGTTCGCGTTGGCTTCGATGTTCTCGAGCGTGACGATCATCGGCGCGGCGCCAGCCTTCATGCCGGAGCGATCAATGAACGTCGCCTTGACCTCGCGGATCTTGACGCGGGCGCGCAGGCCCTCGGGGAGCTTGATGCCGCCCGATCCAGCGGGTGCGGCTTCGGGCTGCGCGGGCCCCTTCGCTGGAAGGATCACGCCGGGCTTCGCGACGGCGCGCTGGATATTGGTAACGCCCTGCTCATCACGGACGATGTCGGCGCGTAGCTTGGAGAGATTGATCTCGCCCAGGTCGAGCCCGCCGCGGATCAGCCCCATCAGCGAGGCGGTCGTCTCCACAGTTCCAGTCACGATCTGCGTGCCGTCGGCGGAGGCCAGCTTGAAACCCTCCACGCGTTGCGGCCCGCCCCAGGAGAGCGCGACAGAGTCAACAGAGAGCTTGCCCGCGACGGCCGAGCCGGACTGGCCAGCG
>JBBQGR010000225.1:0-4836 GCA_038323185.1 Phycisphaerales bacterium
GGGCGGCGCTTCGTGGTTTGGTGGCCATGGGTGCAGGGTACCAATTCGGGGTGGCGCGGGTCTCCAGATTGGAGTACAACCAGTCCTTCGGGGGAGATCGCAAGGAAGGGGCAGAAGAGAGATGTAGATTGGTTGCCAAGACCGAAGGTGCCCTGACTATCGGCTCACTCGAAGCGGTCGTCGGTGGTGCCGCGAGCTGACGGGCTTGGGCGCGCTGGCTTTGGCTTGGACTGGAGCTCGGAGACGACACCCGCGAGGACCTTGAGGTCGCGCGACTCCTGCAACTGCGCGATGTCCGCGGCGTCGACGCCAGCCCTGGCCATTGTGTCGAGCGCGCTCTTCCAGAGCTTCTCGCGCTTCGTGTCGCTCTCGCAGACGAAGAGCTCGCTCACGGCTTCCGAGAGGCGCGTGGCGAGGACGCTGTCGCGGTGGGCGAAGAAGCGCTTGACGATGCCCTGCTGGTAGGGCGTGAGATAGAACTTGCCGGCCATGGAAGACTGTACGGAGGAACAGGCACTGGGCATCAGGCGCTGGGCACTAGGGTTTGGGAAGAGCCGAGCAACTCGCTGATGTGCGTGGCCATGGCCTGATCGAAGCGGGCCTGCGTAAATCCGAGTGCGTTGGCGCGGCAGGCTTGGTCGGCGTCCTTGGGGCAGCGCCGTGCGGCTTCGGCGAGTGCCTCGGGCGAGGGTGCTCGGAAGAGTGCGCCGGTGATGCCGTCGCGGACTGTGTCGAGCGCGCCACCCTGGGCGAAGGCGACGACAGGAAGGCCGCTGGCCTGGGCCTCGACCGCCGTCATGCCGAAGTCTTCGATCTGCGGATGAACGAAGAGGCGTGCGGTGCGGAAGAGCTCTTGCAGGCGCTCGTCGCTCACGCGGCCGACAAACTCGATGCGTGCTGATGGCAGCGCCTCGGCCTGGCGACGAAGTTGGGCTTCGTGCGAGCCGGAGCCCGCGATGACGAGGCGGGCTCGCGCGAGGTTGGCCGCGGCGATGGCGAGGTCGATGCGTTTGTACGGCTCGAGCGCGCTCACGAGAAGCCAGAAGTCATCGCGCTGCGTGCCGGGCGGCGGGGGCGTGAAGGCCTCGGTGCGGATGGGCGGATGAACGACGTGGACCTTGGCTCGCTTGATCCCGTAGCACGCGGCGGTGAGGGCCGCGGTGTGGTGAGAATTCGCGACAAAGCGCGTGACGGTGCTCGCGGTGGCGCGGTCCCAGCGGCGAAGGCCGGGGCCAAACGCCGCGAGTCCGAGGGCGCGGGCGCGCGACTTCTTGGCGTACTCGTGGCCCTGCGACCAGAGGTAGCGTGCGGGCGTGTGGATGTAGCAGAGGTGCGGCACGCCATCGGGCGGGCGCAGGCCCTTCATCGCGGCGGAGCTTGTGCTGACCACGAGGTCGATCGGCTGGCGCGCGTGCTCGCGTGCAAGGCAGCGCGAGAGGTCTTCGACTGCGCTGGGATAGAGCGGCAGGAGCCAGCGGCGAAGCGATGTGGACGCGAGCGGAAAACGGCCGATCATCGCGACGGTCTTGGGGAGTACGCTGATCGCGGGCGTGAGGGGACGACCATCATCGAACATCGTGTAGAGGCCCGCGACGTCGCCGATGGAAGAGATGAGGCGGGCGAGCGCGTCAAGAACGAGCTCGCCGCCGCGGAGGCCGCAGAGCCAGTCGTGGGCGAGGATGATGCGTGGTCGGTTGGGCATGGGGCGGTGGAGCGGAGAGGCAGGTTAGGGCGAGATGCGTGCCCTTTGGGCGGGCGAAGGGGGGTGGGCCGGTCTTACAGTCAGGGCATGAAGGATGGCTCAGCGGCGTTGGATCGAGCGGTCGTTGGGCCCGGCGTGCGCGCGAGCAACCGGCTTGGGCTGGACTATCGGGCGCAGGCGCGGCTGCTGGCTCCCCCACCGCTGCCGCGTGGGTCACGCGGGATTCTGGACATCCACGCGCACATCAATGGTCCCGCCGCAGCGAGGATCTATCGCGAGGTGGCGGAGCTCTTCGGAATCTCGATGACGTTCACCCAGGTCAGGCTGCCCGAGGCGGAGGCGGTGCGTGAGACGCTGGGCGACTTTGTGCGGTTCATCGCCTTCCCAAACTTTCGCGAGGCCGACAAGCGCCGCGCCTTCACGGAGGGGTATCTGGAGGACATCGCGGCGTTCCACGAACGCTTCGGGGCAAGGATCCTCAAGCTCTGGAACGCCCCGCGGATGTACGAGTTCTTTGAGGGCGACAGCGGCAAGGACCTGATCGAGTTTGACAGCCCCTGGCGCGTGCGGCACGCGCATCTGGGCGAGCAGCTCGGCATGATGTTCATGGTGCACGTGGCAGACCCGGACACGTGGTTCGCCACGCGCTACAAGGACGCCTCGCGCTTCATGCGGAAGATCGATCACTACCGCGGGCTGCGCGTGATGCTTGATCGCTTCAAGGGACCGTGGATCGCGGCCCACATGGGCGGATGGCCCGAAGACCTTGGCTTCCTCTCCGAGATGCTGGAGAAGCACCCCAATCTCTATCTCGACACCAGCGCGACGAAGTGGATCGTGCGCGAGATCTCCATGCATCCGCGCGAGGAGTCCGTCGATTTCTTCGTCCGCTGGAAGGACAGGATCCTCTTCGGATCCGACATCGTGACGACCGACGAGCACCTCACACCAAAGCCGCCTCCGATGGAAGCGACGACGAAGCATCCGATGGCGGACCTGGCGGACTCTCCCGAATCGGCCTTTGACCTCTACGCAAGCCGCTACCTGGCGCTTCGGATGATGCTCGAGACGGGGTACATGGGCGAGAGCCCCATCGCCGATCCCGATCTCGTGATGGTCGATCCGGCCCGGTTCGGGCCCATGGACGCGCCGACGCTGCGAGGGCTGGCCCTCCCCCGCGACGTGCTGGAGGCCCTTTACGGCGGCACGGCGCGGCGGGTGCTGGCGAGCGTCGGCATTACGGTCTGAGGCGTTGTGCCCGGCCGTCTGAACGCAAATTCTGTGATTGGATTTCGAAACACGCCGCGAGGATTGGCGTAAGAATGCCATCGTGGAGAGTGCCCATACCTGCCGGTCCCGCCGCGGAACCGGGGGATCCGAATTCACAAGGACGCACCCATGCTCAAGCACGTTTCGCAGCTCGCCAACCTTGCCGACTACAAGAAGGCCTGCTCGGGTGATGGCAAGGCCTTGTCGGACAAGCCCACGTCGTTTGTCTTCTTCCCCAAGTTCGCCTTCAGCAAGACGAGCACGGGGCCTGTGCTGCTGCTGGGGAGCGTGCCGGGCGCGATCCTGAGCGAAGCGAAGAAGAAGGGTGGTGCGTGCATCACCGGCAAGGCATCCCTCAATGGCGAGGGCAAAATTGTGCTCGAAGCAACCAGCGCGAAGGTCGATGCGAGCGCGATCCAGCCCGCCTTCGCTGCGATCGGCGTTGCGAAGAAGGTCGCAGCCAGCACAGACGCAAAGCCAGACGCAAAGGCAGACGCGAAGGCCGGCGCGAAGGAGGATGAGCCCGGCAAGGCACCGGCGAAGAAGTTTCCCGATCCGCTGACGGCGCCAAGGGACGAGGCTCGGCTCAAGACCAAGGAGCTGGGCAAAAACTACGAGGGCGAGGACAAGAAGATGGGCTGGCGCGCCCAAGGCAACAAGGAACTCGCCGAGACCGACAGCACCACCACGCTCTACGCGGACGAGGACCTCAAGAAGAAGCTCAAGATCGGCTTTGACGACAAGGGACGGCTGATCGATTCCGATGGCAAGCGCGTGAAGAAGGAAGCGATCGGGTTCGTCGCCAACCCCGAGACCGGCGGCGGGCTGCACCAGTTCGATGCCGGCGCGGTACTCCATATGCCGCAGCGGAAGTACAAACGCGTGCACCACTCAACGCCGCTCGCGGGCAAGCCGATCTCGGGCGCGGGCACGATCGAGACGGGTCGCAAGGGCCACATCAAGGAGATCACCGACCAGAGCGGCCACTACAAGCCCGGCGGCGACCTCACCTTCCAGACCCTGAAGGGCATGGCCAAGGACAAGGACGCCGATGGCTTTGACAAGAACCTTACGGATCGGCGCGAGGATGCCGACGGTGCACCCAAGAACAAGCCAGCGAAGGTCACGCTGGTTGGGAAGAATGGCCTCGACGAGAACGAATGGAAGTCCGTCAAGGGGAACCCGGCCAAGATCAACGAGCTGGTAATGAAGAAGTTCGGCCCCGCAGTCCAGTTCACGGACAAGGAGCTCAATCGCGCCACGCACGAGTACCTCAACATCATGATCTCGCAGAAGACCAGCGTCTCGGTCACGAGCCAGCAGTACCTCCAGACCGAGGGCAACGAGACCGGCATCCGCGCCAAAGAGAACCTTGTCAAAGAGCTGCACAGCAAGCCCCCCAAGCTCAAGGCTTCGAACAACGCCGATCAGCCCCGCACGGATTCGGATCGTCCCGGCATGTCCGCGGCGGACTTCAAAAAGGTCGGCGGCAACGCCATGGGCCTCAAGAATGTGACCAGGGGCGAGAAGCCCTCCACGCTCCACACGACCGAGGTCGCGAAGAAGCTCGCGGCGGAGGCAAACAAAGGCCGCAAGCTCGCGCCCGCGCGCCCAACCGGAGCGCAGAGCGATGAGAGCGCAGAGATCTCTTCGGCCGCCAACTTCAGCAAGGGTGAGGACGGCTACGCAAAGTACCAGGGCTCGGTGCCGAAGCAGAAGCCCGAGACCAAGTCGCTCGGCTACATTGGCGAGGAGAGTGACGACGCGCTGCGATCATCCTCCAACCCCGAATCCTCCTCAAAGCCTGCGAGCCCTAGGAACAAGAAGGCCGATAGCCCCAACAAGGCGGTCGGCTATGTCGACCA
>JBBQGR010000226.1:0-4829 GCA_038323185.1 Phycisphaerales bacterium
TGGGAGGGGCGCGAGGGTGTGCCGGCGGGGGTGTGGTTCTATGTTGAGCAGGCTCGCGCGGACATGCTCGACAAGCCGTACCGGCAGCGTGTGTACCACGTTTTGGTGCGTGAGGATGGGATGGTCGTGAGCACCGTGTACGAGATTCAGACACCACCGACCGGGCCGGGCGCCACGCCGGGCGCGAGCGCGGCGACGCTCTGGGCTGGTGCGTGGCGCGATCCCGCGCGGTTTGGTGCGATCTCGCCGCGGGACCTGTTGGCGCGCGAGGGGTGCGAGATGACGCTTGTTCGAACTGCGGCGAATCGGTTTGAGGGTGGAACGGACGAGCAGCGGTGCGTGAGTACTTTGCGCGGCGCGACCTATGCCACCAGTTCGGCCATTCTCACGCCTGAAGTGCTCGAGACTTGGGACCGCGGGTTTGACAACTCGGGAAACCAGGTCTGGGGCGCTGTCAAGGGTGGCTATCGCTTTGATCGTGTGAGGTAGGTTGCGGTTGGCTGGTCGGACTTCAATGGAGCAACGGACATGAATCAGCGACTCTTGGTCATGTGGTGCGTGGCGATTCTTGCGTGCGTGTGCTTGTTGGTTGGGACTGGGTGCGAGAGCAAGGTGAACCAGGACAACTGGGACAAGATCACGGCGGGCATGACGCAGAGTCAGGTCGAGGGGATCCTGGGATTGGGCACGAAGCAGGAGATCCAAGGCACGAGCATTTCTGGAGCGGGGATGGCGGGAGGTGCGGCGCGCAACTCGCTGGATACGTACCTCTGGAAGATGGGGACGAAGGAAGTCTCGATCACGTTCAAGGATGGAAAGGTCATGTCGAAGAACCCTTGAGCGGGCTGCGGCGCGTGCGAGCTCGTGATGCGAATGCATGCCCCCTCCCTTCTCATGTTGGCCTGAGTTCCCAGTTCGTTGCGTTGTGCGCCTAGCTCGTAGCCTCGGGCTTTGGTGCGGATGTGGGGGGCTGGGTCGGTGCTGGCGTGATGGGTGACTTGGCGATCGTGTCGCGGATATAGGCCTGGAAGTCGTCGTGCATGATCTTCATGCCGGGGTGGCTCATCATGCGCCGGAATGATTCTTCGTCGCGCAGCAGGTGCATTCGGTGGGCCCAGGACTGGAAGTAGTCCTCGCCCAACTGGCCCATGCAGCGGCTGTACCAGGCGATCTCGAAGACGGACATCTGCATCAAGTTGAAGAAGTACTGACGCACTTCGTCGTCGGTGTTGAGGCCTTGCATGTCGTCCTTGTAGACGCGTGCGAGGGCGGGGTCCTCGACGCGCATCTTGCGGAGCATCATCTGCAGCTCGACGAGCTTGGTGAAGTTCATCACCTGGTACGCGCGGCGCCAGTGGCGGAGCTGGAGAGCGGCGAAGGTGAGCGAGCCGATGATCGCCAGTGAGCCCACGCCCTGCAGGATGAGCTGCAGGGCTTGGAGCGTCTGGATGGCGCTGAGCGTTGCGGGGATGTTTGGGAGCTGCGTCATCATGGGTTCTTGATTGGATCGAGGATGGGTGCGGAGGTTGGGTGGGAACTCGGGTTTCACGCGGCGCAGGCTTTGATCTCGGTTGCGGCGTGGTTGGCTTGTTCGCGTGAGACGTCGAGGTGCATGACGGCGCGGACGCGGCGTGGTCCGGTGGCGAGCATGAGGACGCCGCGAGATTCGAGGCGCTTGCAGAGTTCCGCGGCGTCTAGTGGCGCGGATTCGGGGAGGTCGAGATAGACGATGTTGGTCTCGGGGCCTTGCGCGGCTTGATCTGGGTGGAGCCTGAGGCTCGAGCCCGGCGCGGCGGCGATGCTGGCGAAGAGGCGCGCGTGCTCGTGGTCGAGTGCGAGGCGCTGGACGTGGTGGTCCATGGCGTGGATGGCGGCGGCGGCGAGGAGTCCGGATTGCCGCATTGCGCCGCCGAGCATCTTGCGAAAGCGGTGGGCGCGGTGGATGGTGCGAGCGTCGCCAGCGATGATGGAGCCGACGGGCGCGCCGAGTCCCTTGCTGAAGCAGCAGCAGAGGGTGTTGAAGGGCGCGGCGAGGTCCTTCATTGAAAGTCCGCTGGCGATGTGGGCGTTCCAGAGGCGTGCGCCGTCGAGGTGGCATCGAAGGCCGCGGGTGTGCGCAGCGTCGGTGATGGCTTGGATCTGGGCTTGGTTCCAGACGGCGCCGCCGCCGCGGTTTTGGGTGTTCTCGATGACGACGAGTCGAGCGACTGCGAAGTGGGCGTTGTCTGGACGGATGGATGAGGTGACGTCGCTCGCGATGAATGTGCCGCGGGGGCCGCGGAGAGGGCGGATCATGCAGCCGGAGATTGCGGCGGGTCCGCCGGTCTCGTAGTGGATGATGTGGCTCTCTTCGTGGCAGATGATTTCGTCGCCGGGCTCGGTCTGGCTGCGGATGGCGAGCTGGTTGGCCATGGTGCCGCTGGGGACGAAGAGGCTGGCCTCTTTGCCGACGAGCGCCGAGAATTTGTGTTGAAGGGCCTGGATGGTGGGATCATCGCCGAGAACATCGTCGCCGAGGGGGGCTTGCATCATGGCGTCGCGCATCGCGTCGGTGGGGCGAGTCACGGTGTCGCTTCGAAGGTCGATTGAAGTCTGCATGCCCGCAGCGTAGTGGTGCGAGGATTGGGGGAAAGTTGAGGAGTGTGTGGGTGGTGGTCTGAAGGGGGTGAGGGGGGTGAGGGGCAGAGTTGGGTTGCCGGATGCGGTGGTCATGGCCGTAGTTTGGCGTGTGCTTGGTGGGGTTCAAGAGAAATCGTGCGATGGACGGTGTCTTTGCGCACAGGGGCGGTTGGAGGGGTGAGATTGATCGAGAAGGCACTGGAGACTGGGGAGACGAATTGGGAGCGGGAGAGGAGGGAGACACTGGTCCGGAGGCGGGTGCAACTTGGGATTGCGGTGGAGTTTGCGTTCGTGCTGGCGTGCGATTGAGAGTCCTCTGCCTCGATGGGGTAGTGAGGTTCTTGACGCGACCACGGGTTGCGCCGATTCGCCTTGGGCGAACTGGCTTCACTGGTGGCTACATCCTTACGTCTCTTTGGGACTGAGGAGGAAGGCGAAGCGGGGGCAGAGGCGGAGGCAGAGGCACAGACACCGGCCGGAAAGCCGATGCTACTTGGAACTGGTGCCACTGGGCTGGTACTACTTGGATGGTGTGGTTGGTGTGGACTCCTCGGGGTCCAGGAGGGTGAAGATGTAGGCGATGGCGATGCCTGCGGCGATGAGGCCTAGGGAGATGAGGATCTGGGTTGGTGTTGGGGTGAAGAAGGCGATGGGCCAGTCTTCCTTTGGGATGTTGGCGAGGAGTTCTGGGGTGACGGTGAGTTTTCCGAGTGACTGGCCGATGGCGGGCTGGATGGGCTCGCGGAAGGGCCAGAGGCCGAAGACTGCACCGACGAGGACGCCCATGAGGACGCCGCCGGTGACGGCGAGGTGGCGCCTGAAAAGATAGCGAAGGATCAGAGAGACGCCTCCCAAGCCGATGGCGACGCCCACTGCGACGGGGAGGAGGAAAAGAACTTGCGCGAATGCGGCGTTGACGTCGCCGGAGGTGAGGGCGTCCTTGAAGCGGTCGATGGCGCTCAGGATTGGGACGTACTGGCCCATGAGGAGGAGGAAGTAGGAGCCGTCCATTCCGGGGAGGATGGTGGCGGAGGCGCCGGCGAGGCCCGCGGCGAAGCGGATGTACCAGACGGAGTCGGCGGAGGTCGGGGTCCCGCTGCCGGTGTATTGGGTCATGCCCAGGAGGGCGGTGATGACGAGTCCCGCGGCGATACCGGCGTAGACCTTGGCGTTGAAGGGGCGGCAGAGCTTGAGGACGATTGGGATGGCGCCGAGCCTCAGGCCGATGAAGATGGAGAAGGCGATCCAGCGGTGCTCAACGACGGCGTCCTTGATGGGGCCGGCGGAGAGGAGGATGGAGATGCCGGCGCCGAGGCCGATGCAGGTGAGGAGGGCGAGGGAGGGGAAGCGGAGGACGAGGGTTGAGACTTCGGCGACGCTGGCGACGAAGCGCTGGTAGACGCCGATCATGAGGAGCATGGTGCCGCCGGAGATGCCGGGGACGACGTTGGCGAAGCCCATGAGGAGGCCGCCGATGAAGGAGCGGAGGGCGAGGGCGGGTGAGAAGCCGGGTTGCGTGATTGGTGTGGGTGATGTATGTGAAGGTGCTGCGGTGGGTGTGGTGTCGGGCACGTGTGGTTCCGGTGTGCGGGGCTGCGGACTGGGGGAAGAATCAGAGGGTATCGGCCGCGGGGGATAGCTGGGTGGAGTTGGGCCGGGAAGTTGCGGCGTGGTGTGGTCTTTTGTGGTCAGAGCTTTACGATGATCGAACAGGCTGGCGTGAGCGCGGCGTAGAGGGGACTGGGCGTGGGTGTGCGAATGTGGTCTGCACTTGGCCGCGGGTGGGTGGTGGGGTGATGGGAAGCATCATGAACGTATTGGTGACTGGTGGCGCGGGGTACATCGGGTCGCACGCGGTGCAGCGTCTGCTGCGCGATGGGCACCGGGTGGTGGCGTTTGACAATCTGTATCGCGGTCATGCGCGCGCGATGGATTTGCTTCGGCCGGGCGCGGCGGGGCGGCTTGAGTTTGTTGAGGGGGACATCGCGGACAAGGCGCTTGTGACGGCGACGCTGCTGAAGCGTGACATCGATACGGTGATGCACTTTGCGGCGCTGGCGTATGTGGGTGAGAGCGTGGAGCAGCCGATGCGTTACTACCACAACAATGTGACGGGGCTGATCAGCGTGCTTGAGGCTTGCGAGGCGAGCCATATGGGTGGTGCGGGCGGGGGCGAAGTGGCGGGGGTGGCGGGGGTGGCACGGTTTGTG
>JBBQGR010000227.1:0-4828 GCA_038323185.1 Phycisphaerales bacterium
ACAACGTCATGATCTTCGCCGCCGAGCAGGCCGAAGCGGTTGCACAAGACGGCGAAGATCATGTCGTTGTGGCGTTCGGGGAGCGCGTTGTACTGGAGGAGTGCGCGGCTGTGCGCCTCGGGCAGGCCTGTGATGCCGCCCGCGCCGATGAGGCGCTGCGCGGTGACCTGCTGCATGTTGATGTCCTGGTCGGCGGACGTGTCGCCCTTGAGCTGCATGAAGAGGCCGACGATGCGTTCCTGCTGGTGTGGGCGCAGGAGCGGATAGGCGGCGGGCGCGGCGAGCATCGAGAGCAGGACGATGAGCGAGAGGTGCTTGAGCTTGGCGCCAGCGGCGACGAGGATCGCAAAGAGTGCGGGCACGAAGAGCAGAACGGTGCCGAGATCGGGCTGCAGGACGATGAGTCCGACGGGAATCGCGGTGAGGATCGCTGGCGGCAGCAGGCCCAGCATCGTGCGATGGTTGGCGCGGTATCGAAGGTACCACGCGAGGGTCAGGACCCAGGCGATCTTCGCGAACTCGCTTGGCTGGAGATCCATGGGGCCGAGGTCGATCCAGGAACGCGCGCCGTTGCGAGGGCGCACGATGCTGGCGGGGACGCCGGGAACGAGAAGGAAGATCAGCAGCCCGACCGCGATGAGCAGCAGGAGCCAAGAGGCATACCCGAGCGTGCGATAGCTCGGGATCATGACCGCGATGCCGACCGCGATCCCCGCGCCGGTGTAGATTGCCTGGCGCATCGCGACGGGCCCGAGCGATGAGAGCGCGGCGGCATCGGCGCTGGCTCCGGGTGCGGCGGCGCGAAGGCCACTGGCGACGTCGATCGTGTAGATGCCGATGGCGCTTAGCGCGAGCGAAGCGGAGATGGTGAGCCACGCGGGGCCGATTCGCGCGAGCGCACCCGCGACGGTGCCGAAGGCATCGCGCGGGCTGAGGAGTCCATCGGAACTGCGTACGAAGGCGCTCAGAGGTAACCCTCCGCGATCAGGGCGTGGATGATCTGGTTGGCGATCGGGCCCGAGACCTTGCCGCCGGAACCGCCGAAGTCAACGACGACGGAGATTGCGTACTGCGGGCGGCCGCGGCCAACGAGGACGACGAACCAAGAGTGGTCACCCTCGGCGATGAGCTTGCTTGGAAGTGGGCCGTCGGGCCCATCGGGGTCGGCGTAGACGGGACTTGCGGTTGCGGTTCCGGTCTTGCCCCAGATGGTGACGTTGGGCGCGTTGAAGATGTTCTCGCGCACGCCGTCGAAGGAGATATGGTGGCCCGTGCCGCGCTCGTCGCTGACGGAGAGGCGCAGGCCCTCGAGAGCCGCGGCCTGTGCGGAGGGATCAAGGTTCAGTTCGCGCGGCTCGCGGCGTGGCGTGAGGGTCGGGCCGGTGGCGCCCATGATCAGGCGCGGAGCGACGCGCACACCACCGGGGCGCGCGAGTGTGGCATACGCATCGGCGGCGTGGAGCGGGGTCCACGCAACCGGACCCTGGCCAATGCCCATCTGGATCGCATCGCCCAGGCCTAGCCGCTTGCCATCCGAAGTGCCAACTTCGCCGGGATACTCAACGTTCTTGCGGCGCGAGTCGAGTAAGCCAAGGCCGAAGGTCTCGCCAACGCCAAACTCGCGATAGACGTCGTTCACACCTTCAAGCCCGAGCCTGCGGCCGAGCGTGAAGAAGAAGATGTTGCACGAGACCATGATGGCCTCCTCCGCGGCGAGGTCGTGGCCAAACTGGGCGGTGTGCGTCGTTGAGAAACGCTTGTAGATCCAGCAGCGGAACTCGTTCGGGCGACCTTCGAAGAGATGGCCGGTGCACTCGATGCGCTGGGAGAGGTTGTAGTTGCCGCGCTGGATCGCGCCGACGAGGATCAGCGGCTTGACGATCGAGCCCGGCTGGTAGGGCTTGGAAACAGCGCGGTTGAGATACGCCATGCTCGTGGGATCGCCAAAGACCGCGTCGGGATCCTCGCGCGCCTGAAGATGCGTGAAGCTGGGCATGGAGGACATGGCGAGGATGTCGCCGGTATCGATGTCGAGGACGACGGCCGCGCTGTTGAGCGAGTCGCCGAGCTGCTGCGTCGGGCCTTCCTGTCCGTGCCAGGGCTGAACAATCGCGAGGCCCGCTTGGGGGCTCATGACTGCCTGCACGCGCGCCTGAAGGAGCGCATCGATGGTGAGGCGCACGTCGCGACCCGTGCGGGCGGGGACGGCGCTGCGCTGGCCGGTGTCCATTCGAACCACCTGCACGCCTCGCAGCCCGCGGAGCAGTGGCTCCTGCGAAGCTTCAACGCCCATGTCGCCCACGCGATCAAGCTCGCGATACGAGCCCCGATCAACCCCCGCGCCCTCATAGGCAACGGCCCGCAGGGCGGGATCGGAATTGAGCGCGGCGGTGCGAGCCGCGGAATCCTCGGCATGAACGCGCTCGCGAAGTCGCCCCAGGACGTGCATCGCGAGGCCATCGACTCGGATCATCAGCGGCGACTTGGTCGAAGCGATCGCGCCTTCCGCGTTGGTGATCTCGGGCTCGTCGCCCGGGGCATGCCGCAGCGGGCCGGGGAATGTTGAACGGTCGAGAGGAACCCGCACCGACTCGTACGGATACTCGCGCTCGCCTGCGTCCAGCACGCGGAGGCCCGGGATTCGCTCGACGAGGTCCGCACTGGCAAGCTCGGTGTCGATCAAGCCGGCGACGTCGAGCGGCACTTCCTCGTCCTCAAGGGCCTGGCAGGCGAAGCCGGCCTCATCGGAGACGCCGCGGAGCAGCGCGTGGATGGCGTCCTGCTCGGAAATGGTTGCCTTGGCGGCGCGGCGGCGCGAGTCCTCGACTTCTTCTATGGTGGGCTCGCGCCCCTGCGCACGGATGCCTTCCATCTCTCGTGCGACGAGGCGGTCGGCGTAGCGATCGCGCCGGCGCGTGACCTCAGCGATGACTTCGGCGCGCTTCTGGTCGAGATCCGAACGCACTACGCCCGCGGCGGCGGCGAGCTCGTTCCACGCGCGGTCGAGGTGCTGTTCATACGCCGCGCGGAAGAGGTCCTCGAGCTCGCGCCGCTCGGATGGAGCCAGCTCGAGCCAGCGTGCACCAACGCTCCGTCGTGCGGCGCGGCTCGCGCGCTGTCGGGCCCACTGGCCGGTGATGACCGAATAATGCACGGCGACGTCGTAGCTCGGGCGGTCCTGCGCGAGGATGCGGCCCTTGCGGTCGGTGATCGTGCCGCGGGTGGTGGGGGTCTGGCGGACGCGGACGAGGCGTTCTTCCGCGGCGGCGCGGAGCTCGGCGGATCGAACAATCGAGAGCTCGCCCAGCCGTAGCGCGAGCGGGAGCAGCGCGAGCGACGATGCGCCGGCGAGCAGCAGCAAGCGCCGGTGATACATGCTCGGGATGATCGCGTCAAAGCCCATGCCGTCCGTGGCTCCGGTCTCCAAGCAGGGTACGTGGGCTGGCCTCAAAACTCGGAAACGTGTTGCGGTTTGGGCGCACCGATACCTTGCTTTACACCGGAAGGAGTATCGGCGGTTGCGGCGATGCGGCCACAATCTGGAGGTGAAGCCAGATTGGAGGACTGGCGCTGCCTGATCAGCGCTTGTCGCGGATGATCTGGGCGTAGGCGTTATGGCTGTGGATGCTCTCGAAGTTCTCGGAGTTGATGGAGTACCACTCCACGCGGTCCTCGCGATCAAGCCCCATGGCCAGGTCTCGGACGATGTCCTCGACAAACTTTGGATTCTCGAAGGCGCGCTCGGTGACCCACTTCTCATCGGGGCGCTTGAGCACCGCGAAGACCGGGCACGAGGCGGACTTCTCAAGCAGCTCGACAAGGTCCTCGATCCACATCATGCCATTGAACCGAACTCGGGCCTCGATGCGGCAGCGCTGGTTGTGGGCACCGTACTCGCTGATCTCCTTGGAGCAGGGGCAAAGGCTGGTGGCGGGTGCCGCGACGCCGAGGATGAAGTCGGTCGTGCCATTTGCCGTGCACTCGAAGGTGACCTCATAGTCCATAAGGCCCGGCTGTCCGGTCACGGGGGCGAGCTTCTTGATGAAGTAGGGAAACTTGGCCTCGAAGTGGGCGACCTGCGCATTGAGCCGCTCGCAGATCGCGCGCGTCAGCTCGGGGATGCGGTCGGGCGTGATGGGCTCGCTGGTCTGGTCGTTGAGCACTTCCAGGAAGCGGCTCATGTGCGTGCCCTTCTGGTAGTGGGGCAGGGCGACGTACATATTCACCTTGGCGACGGTGGTCTGCTCGCCACCATCGCGCGTTCGCAGACGGATTGGGTAGGTGATTTCCTTGACGCCCACGCGGTCGATAGCGATGTGGCGCCGGTCACTGCTCGCCTGAACATCCGGCATGCCCGGCGTCCGCGTCGATGAGGTGGACTTCTTTGATGCCGAGCGCTGGGAGGAGGCGATGACCGGCGTGCGCGCAATGGCAAACTTCGAAGCTGGTTTCGAAGTGGGCTTGAGCCGGGATGCAGAGCGGGACGTGACCTTGCGGGCGGGCATGGACTCTCCGGTGGTGGCCGCCGTCGGCTGTGTTAAGTTGAACTCCATAGTTCTGACTACGCCGGCGGTCGATGGATGGATGCGGAACCCGCGAGGAGGTGACAGGCGTGCGTTCGCGGGGCAGACTTTCGTGCAAATCAAGGTGCTGATGACCCAAGAGAGGTCGCGAAGATGTTAGTCGTCCGATGCGGCTCGAAGATCAAGCACCGAGCCGCCCCAAGCCAGCCCCAGCGGAATGCCCAGAAGCGCGCCCGCTCCCCATTCCAAAGAGAGGGGGCGAGCCAGCGGCCACAGCGTGCCGTCGAAGAGGGCGGGGAGGAATC